>JAAYHO010000008.1 GCA_012735335.1 Gammaproteobacteria bacterium | reverse complement strand
TTGATCTTCGAGCTGCGTACTGTGCCGTAACGGGCCGGATCCTCCCCGCCTTCGCCGGAGTTGGAGCGGGCACCGAGCCGGTTCATCGCCTCGGCAATCGCCTCGTGGGCCTCCGGAGACAGCGCGCCCAGCGATATACCCGCCGAGTCGAAGCGCTGGATCAGACTGTCCAGCGGCTCCACCTCATCCAGCGGAATCGGTATCAGGTCCGTGCGCAGCTGCAACAGGTCCCGCAGGGTAGCCACCGGCCGCTGGTTGACCAGCGCGGCATATTCCAGATATTTCTGGTAGCTGTCGCCCTGCACCGCCTCTTGCAGGGTGCGGACGATATCCGGGTTGTAGGCGTGGTATTCACCACCGTGCACATACTTGAGCAAACCGCCCGCCTGCAGGGTCTTGCGTGGGTTCCAGGCTTCGGCGGCCAGCCGTGCCTGATCAGCCTGCAGATCGCTGAAACCAGCGCCCTGGATACGGCTGGGCACACCCCGGAAGCAGACCTCCACCACCTCGTCGGACAGGCCCACCGCCTCGAACAGTTGCGCGCCCCGGTAGGACGCCACGGTGGAAATGCCCATCTTCGAGAGAATCTTCAGCAGCCCCTTGGCAATACCCTTGCGGTAACTCTTGAACACCTCATACAGATCACCGACCACTTCGCCGGTACGGATCAGGTCGGCCAGCACCTCGTAGGCCAGCCAGGGGTAGACCGCCGAGGCGCCAAAACCGATCAGCACCGCATAGTGGTGCGGATCGCGGGTGGTGGCGGTTTCCACCAGAATGTTGCAATCACAGCGCAGCCCGGTGGCGGTCAGATGGTGATGCACCGCACCCGCGGCCAGCGCGGCATGCACCGGCAGCCTGCCCGGAGCGATGGCCCTGTCACTCAGCACCAGCAGGGTCCTGCCGCCGCGCACCGCAGCCTCGGCCTGTTCGGTAATGGCAGCCAGTGCTGCGGCCAGCGGCAGCTGCTCATCCATGTTCAGGTCGATCCGCTCATGGGCAAAGCCCGGCTGTTCCAGTTGCAGCAGGGTGCGCCACTTGGCCGGGGAGATCACCGGATTGCTGAGAATCGCCCGGTTGGCATGCTCGGGTGTTTCCTCGAATACATTGCGTTCGGCACCCAGACAGGTTTCCAGGGACATGACCACCGCCTCGCGCAGCGGGTCGATGGCCGGGTTGGTGACCTGGGCAAACTGCTGGCGGAAGTAGTCATATACCGAGCGTACCCGGCCGGACAGCACCGCCATGGGCGTGTCATCACCCATGGAGCCGACCGCCTCCTGGCTGTTCTCGCCCAGCGGGCGCAACACCTGCTCCCGCTCTTCCATGCTGACCTGGAACATCTTCATGCTCTGCAGCAGGGCTTCGGGGGCGAGAAATTCCGTACCGTGATCCCGGTCGTCCATGGTTGCCTGAATGCGCAGGGCGTTCTGCTTGAGCCATTTACGGTAGGGGTGACGGGATTGCAGGCGGCTGTCCACCTCATCGGTATGCAGCACCTCACCGGTATGGGTGTCCACCGCCAGGATCTGCCCGGGGCCGACCCGGCCCTTGCTGATCACATCCTCGGGCTGGTAGTTCCACACGCCGATTTCCGAGGCCAGGGTGATATAGCCGTTGCGGGTGATCACATAGCGGGCCGGACGCAGGCCGTTACGATCCAGCAGACACACTGCGTGCCGCCCCTCGGTCAACACTATCCCGGCCGGACCATCCCAGGCCTCCATGTGCATGGAGTTGTACTCGTGGAAGGCCCGCAGGTCGGCGTCCATGGTTTCCATGTTCTGCCAGGCCGGTGGCACCATCATGCGCAGCGCGCGGAACAGGTCCATGCCGCCGCACAGCAGCAGCTCCAGCATGTTGTCCATGCTCGACGAGTCGGAGCCGGTGACATTCACCAGCGGCGCCAGACTTTCCAGGTCGGGCAGCAGCGGATTGGCAAATTTGTTGCGCCGGGCCCGGGCCCAGTTGCGGTTGGCGGTGATGGTATTGATCTCACCGTTATGCGCCAGCAGACGGAACGGCTGGGCCAGCGGCCAGCGCGGCAGGGTATTGGTGGAGAAGCGCTGGTGGAACACGCAGATTGCGGTGTGCATGCGCGCATCGCCCAGGTCCGGATAGAAGCGGGTCAGGTCGGCGGGCATCATCAGGCCCTTGTAGGAGATGACCCGTGCCGACAGGCTGCAGATATAGAAGTCCGCCTCGGCCTGCAGGGCCAGCTCGACCCGGCGGCGCACATGGAACAGACGGATGGCCAGTTGCTGCTCATCCCATTGCGAACCGTCGATGAACAGTTGGCTGATCAGGGGACGACTGCTCAGTGCCAGCGGCCCCAGCACGCTGTCGTCCACCGGCACCTGACGCCAGCCAAGCAACGGCAACTGCTGATCGGCCAACGCTGTGGCAAAGGCCGCACGCATGCGCTGCACGGCTGTCTCATCGCGGCCGGAAAACAGCATGCCAACCGCATAGTGCCCGGGCAGCTCGATACCCAGCTCGTCCCGGGCCACCGCCCGCATGAACTGGTCCGGCATCTGCAGCAACAGACCGCAGCCATCCCCGGTCTTGCCGTCGGCATTGATCCCGCCCCGGTGGGTCATGCAGGTCAGCGCCTCGATGGCGGTGCCGAGGAGATGGTGGCTGGGCTGACCCTGCATGTGAGCGATCAGACCGAAGCCGCAGTTATCCCTGAATTGATCCGGTTGGTAGAGGCCTGGCTGCATAAATACGCTCTCGATTTTCGATGTATTCAAAGCTGGCCAGCGCAGGCATCGGGAATGCGCACAAGCGCAGCAGAAGATGCCCTGATTTTACACAGCGTATTTACTGCTCACAATATTTTTTGACTCAAAAACATATGCAAATGTCGTAAAAAGGAAAGCAATTTTATATACAGCCGATCCTTTTTGAACCAATCCAGTGCGCCTGCCGAAGCCATGCACCACGGCGGTGCATATTCGGCGCACAAGGGCAGCAGCCCGGCTCGGGTCAGAGGCAGGGGAAACCGGCAGCAGCAGACTGCTGCGCGGGGAACAAGGAAGAGAGGGAAGAAGAAAAGGGCAGAACGCACTCCCGGGCAGACCCGGGAGTGCTGGAGCGACTAGCGCAGGGACTGCTGGATACTGCCCATACTGCGCGGCCAGGGCTTCTGCTTCTGCAGTGTCTCAGGCAGACGGGATACCCCCTGCTGGGCCTGACTGCGCCCGGCGTAGGCGCCCTGGGTGACGACAAACCAGGGCTTGCCTTCGTGCAGGGTCTCGAAATAGCCGATATCCGCAACGCCGGAATGCTTGCGAACAAAGTCTTCCGCTGCCTGGCGCGAACGGGTACCCAGCAGCTGCAGAGCATACTGGCTGGCCGGGCGCTGCCGGTACCAGGCTTCCTGATGGTAACCACCGGCACTGGCGGTGCTGGCCGGGGGCGCAGAAACCGCTGGTGCTCTCGCTGCTGGCGGCACAGTCGCCGGGGCGGGAGCCGGAGTCGGGGCCGCTGCAGCAGCTGGCTTGGGTGCCGCAGCTGGTACCGGTGCTGCGGGCGCCGGTTGCGGCTCGGGCACAGCCGGTACGGCCACTTCAGGCGCTGGAGCGGCGACCAGTTGCGGGGTATCCAGCGTTGGCAGCTCCGGCATGGCCACCGGTGCAGGCAGCTCTGCCTGCGCATCCCCTGTCAACGCCGGTGCGGGCTGACGAACGACTTCGGCGATGCCCTGCGACTCCTCGCTGTCCGGCTCTTCGACAATACGCTCCAGGGCATTGGAGGTATCCCCCGGCATCTGCAATACCGGGCCACCGTTGACCGCATCGGAGACATCCAGCGTGGCCACCTCATCGGGCAGGTTCAATACCGTACGCTGCGGCTCAGGCTCCTTGCCACCCATCATCCAGGCGATGGCAACGCCTGCCCCCACCAGCACCAGGGCAACCAGCGAGCGCACCGGCAGACCATTGCGCTGCTGACGTGGTGCTGGCTCGGGACCTTCGACTTCCTCCAGCATCACCTGACGCGCCACTTCATTGATCGAAGCCGGCCAGCCGTTACTCAGGCGATGGATACGGGCAATCTGCTGGTCATCCAGCAGCTCGATGCCCTGCCCTGCTCCTTCCAGGCGCTGGGCCAGATAACCCCGGGTTTCATCCAGGGTCAGGGGAGCCAGCTCGACCAACTGCAGCCACACCTGGTCGGCGGGCATGCGTACCGCCTCCAGCAGACTGACAATGCTGTCCTCGGCAAACAGCAATACCCGGGGGGCCGTGCGACCACTCTGGCTGATGTCGGCCAGCATCTGCACCGCCTGCTGCTCCAGGCAGTGGGCCTCATCCACCACCAGATACAGCTGCATACCGGTGGCATGCAGCTGCTCGGCGCGTTCCAGCAGGGCGCTGACGTTCGGCACATTCAGCGCCTGGCAGATCAGTCGCTCCAGTCCCGCGGCATCGGCATGCTCACGCCCGGAGGTAACCACGCACTGCACCTTGTCCTTGTTGCAGCTGGCGACCATGGCCTGGCGCAGCAGGGTCTTGCCCGAGCCGGTCGGCCCCACCACCACCTGCAACTGTTCGGAAAAGTGCGCCATGTGGTGCAGCTGCGCCAACACCGGCTTGCGCCCCGGAGTATAGAAGCGAAACCCCGCCGGTCGCGGGACGAAGGGGTCATGCTGCAGTTGATAATGCAGCAGAAATTCTTCGGTAGTATCCAAGTCATCCACCCCCATGCTATCCCGCACGCTCATTGGCCAACCCCGGCCAGAACCGAATCCAGATTGGTGGGGGCGAAGTCCGCCGTCACCACCGCCTCACCCAGTTGCCGCAACAGCACCAGCCGCAGCTGGCCATCGAGCACCTTCTTGTCCACCGCCATCAACCGCCGGAAGTCTTCGGCCTGCATGCCCTGGGGCGGCGCGATCGGCAATCCCGCTGCGGCAATCAACTCCACACCCCGGCGCCGGTCATCCGTGGAGATCCAGCCCTGCGCCAGCGACAGATCCAGTGCCATGACCATGCCTGCGCCCACCGCCTCACCATGCAGCCAGTTACCGTAGCCCTGATGAGCCTCGATCGCATGCCCGAAGGTATGGCCGAGATTGAGAATGGCCCGTACACCGCCTTCCCTCTCATCGGCAGCCACCACCTCGGCCTTGATTGCACAGGAACGGGCTATCGCCTCGGTAATCAGAGTGGGCTCCAGCGCCCGCAACGCGGGCATATTGTCTTCCAGCCACACATGGAAGTCGCGGTCACGGATCAGGCCGTACTTGATGATCTCCGCCAGCCCGGCGCTGACTTCGCGTTCCGGCAATGTGGCCAGGCTGTCGGTATCGATCAACACCGCCTTGGGCTGATAGAAGGCACCGATCATGTTCTTGCCAGCCGGGTGGTTGATGCCGGTCTTGCCGCCAACCGAAGAGTCCACCTGGGACAACAGGGTGGTGGGTATCTGGATGAAGTCGACTCCCCGCTGATAACAGGCAGCGGCAAAACCAGTCATATCACCAACAACCCCACCACCCAGGGCGATCAGGGTGGTACGGCGGTCATGCCGGGCAGCCAGCAGTGCATCGAAGATCTGCTGCAGGGTCGACCAGTTCTTGAAGGCTTCCCCAGTAGGCAATACCACCGGCATGATCGAATAACCCTCAAGCGTCCGGCACAGACGTTCGAGATACAGGGGGGCGACGGTATCGTCGGTAACGATGCATACCTGCCGACCGGCGATATGCGGAATCAGCAGCTCGGGCTGCCCGAGCAAGCCACTGCCGATATGAATGGGATAACTGCGGTCATCAAGATTAACGGTCAATTGCTGCATGGAACTCTCCCTGAATATCCCGCTAGGATACATCAGTCCCGCCCTTGCCGGGCAAAGCGGAGATCAGTTCGACTCGCGCTCCAGTTGCGCAACAATGGCATTGACCACCACCTTGGGTCCGCGCTGATCGGTCTCTATCACCAGATGGGCGATCTCCTGATAGAGCGGATCACGCTTTTCCATCAGCTCGCGCAGCACCTTCTCCGGGTCGGCAGTCTGCAGCAAGGGCCGCTGACGATCCTTGGCGGTACGCTGCAATTGCTGATCGACACTGGTACGTAGATAGACTACCAATCCGTTGGCTTCCAGCGCCCGGCGGTTGGCTTCGCGCATGACCACACCGCCACCGGTGGCAAGAACAATACCGCGCTCCTGTACCAGTTCGGCGATCATGGCCTCTTCACGCTGCCGGAAGCCCTCCTCCCCTTCCACATCAAAGATCCAGGGAATGTCCGCTCCGGTTCTGGCTTCGATTTCCCGATCGGAATCCTTGAAGGGGTAGCGAAGTTCCTTTGCCAGCAGGCGCCCGATGGTACTCTTTCCTGCCCCCATCGGGCCTACCAGAAACACATTACGCAAAGAAATTACCTGGCAAGGCTGATAGCTCCGTTGTTGATGATGCGCGGGGTCAGGAACACCAGCAGTTCGGTCTTGCTCTCGAAGGTCATGTCGCGACGGAAAGCCCGACCGACGATTGGCAGATCTCCGAGGAAAGGTACCTTCTCCTGAGCGCGCTGGGACTCACTGGAGAATACACCACCGATCACGATGGTTTCACCATCAGCCACCAGAATCTTGGCATTGACCTCGTTCTTGCGAATGGTCGGCACACCGTTGACCTGGTTGGTGAAGTCAGGCTCATCCTTGGTCACTATCACTTCCATGATCACCTGGTTGTCCGGGGTGATCTGCGGAGTCACTTCCAGCGACAGCACCGCTTCAGCAAAGGCCGTGGTGGTAGCACCACTGGAGCTGGCTTCCTGATAGGGAATCTCCGAGCCCTTGAGGATCTTCGCGGTTTCCTTGTCCGAGGTCACCACCTTGGGCTGGGAAATGACCTCGCCGTTACCGGAACTTTCCATCGCTGACAGCTGCAGGTCGAGGATGGCGTTATCGGTGATGAAGCCGATACCGATACCGGAAGTGGCACCGATCACGCCCATATCCACAAAGGGAATGTTCAGCGGGATTTCCGGAATACCCAGAAAGCCTGCTGTTGTATCCTGAATGGTTTCAGTGCGCACCTCACGATCCCCAGTAATGGGGTCGGTGTAAATGAACTCGCGCTCCCGCGGATTGGGGTTATCCACAACGCCCATCCGAGCGTCACGGTTGGTACCGCCATAGCTGTTGAAACGGCTACCCAGGTTGACGTTACCACCCCAGCGTACGCCCAGCGCCTTGTCAAAGCCGACGTTGGCTTCAACGATACGCGCTTCGATCATCACCTGACGCACCGGGATATCCAGCTGGGTAACGATACGGCGCAGTTCATCCAGACGGTCCTGGGTTTCCAGCGCAATAATGCTGTTAGTGCGATCGTCCACGGTAATGGAACCGCGCTGCTCGGCACCGGCGGTAACCGAGGCAAACAGGGTGGCAATATCGGAGGCTTTGGCGTAGTTGACCTGGATCAGCTCACGACGCAGCGGGGCCAGTTCGGCGATCTGCTTCTGCGACTCCAGCTCCTGGCGCTCGCGGGCGGCAATCTCCTCGGCGGGTGCGACCAGCAGTACGTTGCCGACCTGACGCTTGTCCAGCCCCTTGGTGCGCAGCACCAGATCCAGCGCCTGATCCCATGGCACATTCTGCAGGCGCAGGGTAATGCTGCCCTGCACGGTATCACTGGCTACCAGGTTGAGGTCGGTGAAATCGGCAATCAACTGCAGCACCGAGCGCACGTCGAT
>JAAYHO010000073.1 GCA_012735335.1 Gammaproteobacteria bacterium | reverse complement strand
GATGCTGGCGTGCCAACTGCTTGACCACCGCACTGCTGCGCTCCCGGTCCTGCCACAGGGCCAGCAGCTGGCCGATCTGCTCGATGGAAAAGCCCAGGCTGCGGGCGCGCTGTATGAAGCGCAGGGTATGTACGTCCTGCTCATCGAAGATCCGATACCCTGCAGCGGTACGCAGCGTACCGGGCAGCAAACCTATCTTCTCGTAGTGTCTGATCATGCGCGGCGTCAGGCCGCTGACCTTGGCCGCTTGACTGATATTCATCATCTCGGTGCCCGTGTGTATTACCGCTCCAGATGATCGGGCAGCTTCAGCCCAACCTTCTGTATCCAGCCATTATCTATTTCAGCTACGACCCAGGTGAGCCCCTGCCATTCTGTTGCATCACCTATATCAGGATAGCTGCCAAATTGCTTGATGAAGAACTCGGCAAGGGTCATACCAGTCATGTCACTGGGCACCTCAAAGCCGTAGACATCCGCTATCTCACCCAGCGCTGCCGAACCTTCAAGAATGAAGTCGCCGAAGAACTGGCGGTTGTGCAGATGCTGCCGCACAGTCGAAATGCTGAAGAGTTTAGATAGTGCAGGTAGGTCCCGGGCATGTCCGACAACACAGAGCACATCGTTCAGCTCGAGCCGTGAGCTCCCCGATGGGTGCATCAAACTGCGCCCGCGAAATACCGCAGCGATACGGGTGTCCTTGGGCATTTTCAGATCCCGCAGGGCGTTGCCGACACACCAGTTGGAATCACTGAGTTGATACACCATCAGTTCATAGTCGCTCTCCACCACCATATCCAGGCTGGTGCGGAACAAGGGTTCCGGGATAGGTGGAATCTCGACTTTGCATAGCCGTGCAGCGAGGGGCAGGCTGGCGCCCTGCAACAGTAGCGACACCAGCACCACCACGAAGGCGACATTGAACAGCAGCTGTGCCTGTTCCAGACCGGCAACCAGTGGAAATATCGCCAGCATGACCGGCACCGCCCCGCGCAGTCCGACCCAGCTGATGAAAATCCGCTCACGCCAGGAAAATACAAAGGGGGCCAGGCAAACAAGTACCGCAACCGGGCGCGCTACCAGAATCAGGAAGAAGGCAACGGCAAGCGCAGGCAGGGCAATATCCAGCATCTCTGAGGGGGTCACCAGCAACCCGAGCATCAGGAAAAGCCCGATCTGGCTCAGCCAGGCCATGCCGTCCTGCATATGCAGGATATTCTGCAGGCTGCGCAAGCGACTGTTGCCCAGCACCAGGCCGGTGATGAAAATCGCCAGGAAGCCGCTGCCCCCCAACAGGTTGGTGGCCGCAAAAACCAGAATGGCTCCGCTGGTGACCAGAAGGGGGTACAGGGCGGTGTCGAGGATCACCCGGTTGATCAGCCAGACCAACAGCAAACCCCCGGCCAGACCGCAGATACCGCCGATGCCAAATTGTTGCACCAGCATGGCCAGGAAGGACCAACTGAATGATGTCTCGCCGTTGGCCAGCATCTCCACCAGGGTGATGGTAAGAAAGATGGCCATGGGGTCGTTGGAAGCGGATTCGATTTCCAGCGTGGCACTCACCCGGCGCTTGAGGTTCAAGCCCTTGCCCTGTAACAGGGAGAAAACCGCTGCGGCGTCGGTGGAGCCGACAATCGAACCCAGCAGCAGCCCCTGCAACCAGTGCAGGTCAAGCAGCCAGGCCGTGGCCAGACCGGTAAGCAGGGCGCTGATCAAGACCCCGAAACTGGCCAGCGACAGGGAAGGTGCCAGTGCCACCTTGAAATTGTCGGCGCGGGTTCGCATGCCACCGTCAAGCAGGATGATCGCCAGCGCCAGGCTGCCCAGTACATATACGGTATCGGTATTGTCGAACGCGATGCCCCCCGGGCCGTCTTCGCCGGCGAGCATGCCGACCACCAGGAACATGAGCAGCAGCGGAATACCCAGTCGGGAGGACATGGAACTGGCAAGAATGCTGATGGAGAGCAGTCCGGCGCAGACCACGAAGAGCGTGTTCATTATTTCCATCTGTAAAGTGAACCCTGCACGCACAAAAAGGGAAAGGTGGAACTGAATCCTACCATTCATCTTGACCCGTCGCGCGGATGCTCTTGATTTTCAAACAAGTTGTTGCCGCTCAGCGGGCGCCCGTGGACGGCCTGCAGCGTAATGGCTCAAGCAGGGCTGACAACCCGTTATGATCGATCTCCTGCATCAACTGCAGAAGGCGACCTGTTTCGCCTTTGGGAAAGCCTTCACGGGCGAACCAGTTGAGGTAATGGCCGGGCAGGTCGGCGATCAGTAGGCCCTGGTACTTGCCGAAGGGCATTTTGCGGCTGACCAGCAACTGCAGGTCTTCAGGATGCATGGTTACAGGCTCCAATACTTGGGTGCTGCGATTATAGCGGCTCAGAGGGATGGTTGGGCGTCCCAGAGCATTGGGCCGGTTGTCGTAGATGTGATTTCGGGTTGTAACTTGCGCGCAAATCGATACAATAGCGCGGCCCTCATCTGCAGGGCACGTTATGGTGACCCTGTCGGTCCCCTCGCAACGATTCGCCGTGAACCCGGTCAGGCCCGGAAGGGAGCAG
>JAAYHO010000513.1 GCA_012735335.1 Gammaproteobacteria bacterium | reverse complement strand
TCAAGCCCAGTACCCCGGCGGCCATCGAGGCACTGCATCAGCTCGGCCTCAAGGTGGCGATGATCACCGGTGACAACCAGGTCACCGCCCGGGCCATCGCCGACCGGCTGGGTATCGACGAGGTGGTTGCCGAAGTCCTGCCCGAGGGCAAGGTAGACGCGGTACGCCGGCTCAAGGCCGAGCACGGACGGGTCGCTTTTGTCGGCGATGGTATCAACGACGCCCCGGCGCTGGCCGAAGCCGACGTGGGACTGGCCATAGGTACCGGGACCGATGTGGCCATGGAGGCCGCCGACGTAGTGCTGATGTCCGGCGACCTGCTGGGCGTGCCCAATGCCATTGCTCTGTCCAAAGCCACCATCAGCAACATTCGGCAGAACCTGTTCTGGGCCTTTGCTTACAACACGGCACTGATACCGGTGGCGGCGGGGGTGCTGTACCCGGCATTCGGCATACTGCTCTCGCCCATGTTCGCCGCTGGAGCCATGGCGCTGTCCAGTATATTTGTATTGGGCAACGCGCTGCGGCTACGGCGGTTCCGGGTGCCGGGAACTGTGTAGCTGGCTCGTTCAGTTGGGGTCAGCGCTGCGCCGCAGGCGCAAAGCGCGTGTTGCGGATCAGGCGTTTCTCCAGTTCCGCACCAACAAATACCAATAGACCTGCGCCGAGCACCTTGAGCCACTGTCCCGGCGTCAGGCCGACCGAGCCGAAGATACCTTGCATTATTGGCAGGTAGGTATAGATCAGTTGCAGGGACGCGCAGGCGGCAATGGCCAGCAGCACATAACGATTACCCAGTAGCCCTTCGCGATTGAGCACCGAGGCCAGGATATAGCGGCTGTTGATCAGATAGAACATTTCCGCAGCCACGACCGCATTGACCGCCATGGTGCGGGCGGTTTCCAGGCTGGCGCCGTGCTCCAGTTCCCAGAGAAACAGGCCCAGCGCGCCCGTCGCCATCAGTACCGAGATCAGACACAGCCGCCAGACGAAGAATCCGGATAGCAGCGCCTCGCCCGGCGGCCGTGGCCGTCGTTGCATTATGCCTCGCTCCGCCGGCTCGAAGGCGAGTGCCAGGCCCAGCGCCCCGGCGGTCACCATATTGATCCACAGGACCTGCGCCGGGGTAAGCGGCAGGGTCAGGCCGAACAGGATCGCCGTCAGCACGATGAGGGATTCGCCACCATTGGTCGGCAGCATGAACAGGATGAATTTCTTCAGATTGTCGTACACCGCGCGCCCTTCGCGCACGGCACTGGCGATGGTAGCGAAGTTGTCATCGGCCAGCACCATATCCGATGCCTCCTTGGCCACCTCGGTACCTTTCAATCCCATGGCTACGCCAACATCCGCGCGTTTCAGCGCTGGCGCATCGTTGACGCCATCTCCGGTCATCGCAACGACTTGCCCATCCTCCTGCAGCGCCTGTACCAGACGCAACTTCTGCTCCGGACTGGCACGGGCAAAGATGTCCACTTCCATCACTATCCGGCGCAGGGCGGCGTCGTCCATCAATGCCAGCTCGGCCCCGGTGATTGCTGGCTTGCCTACGCCGATATCCAGTAGGGCACCGATAGCCTTGGCTGTCTCGGCATGGTCACCGGTGATCATCTTCACCTGGATGCCGGCGCGGTGACACTCGGCAACCGCCTGGATTGCTTCCTCCCGCGGCGGGTCGATGATGCCAACCAGCGCCAGCATGCTGTAACCGCTCTCCACGTCGGTAAAATCCAGACCCTTGCCGCTCGGTGCTTCCTGCTTGCAGGCAAACGCCAGCAGACGCCAGCCACGGGCAGCAATATCGGTTGCCATACGCCGCCAGTAATCGGCGTCCAGCGGTTGATCGCCGCCATGGCCCAGTTGCCGCGAGCACATATCCAGGATTCGCTCCGGCGCGCCCTTGACGAAGATCCACGGCTGGGCTTCGGTGTCCTGATGCAGGGTGGCCATGAATCGGTGTTCCGACTCGAAGGGGATGGAGTCCTGACGCGGCCAGGCAGCGTTACTTTCATCCTGGGTGAGCCCTAGCTTGCCGCCCAGCGCCAGCAGCGCCCCTTCGGTGGGATCACCTTCGATATGCCACTGGCCGTCGGTCTGGCGCAAGCGCCCGTCATTACATAGCACACCGGCGCGTACCGCCAGATTCAGTACCGAATACTGCGCTGGGTCAACCACACTTTCGGCAATACTGACATTGCCGTGCGGGGCATAACCGACGCCGTCCACATCGAATATCTGCTCCGCACACACCACCCGCTGCACGGTCATTTCATTACGGGTCAGCGTACCGGTCTTGTCGGAGCAGATGACGGTGACCGAACCCAGCGTCTCGACCGCCGGCAGGCGGCGGATAATCGCATTGCGCCGCGCCATGCGCTGCACGCCAAGGGCCAGGGTCACGGTCATGATCGCCGGTAACCCTTCGGGAATGGCGGAGGCCGCCAGCGCTACCACCATCATGAACATGTCAGATGGCGGCAGGCCGCGCAGCCCGGTGCCGAGCAGGAAGGTGAGGGCGCAGAACGCCAGAATGACCAGCGCCAGCATGCGGCCAAAACGATCAACCTGACGTAGCAGAGGCGTCGACAGGTTGCGGATGCTGCTCAGCATCTGGTTGATACGGCCCAGTTCCGTGTCGCCGGCGGTGGCTACAACAATGCCACGAGCCTGGCCGTAGACGACGAGGGTGCCGGAGTAGGCCATACCGTGACGGTCGCCGAGCGACGCATCCAGGTCCACCGCATCAGTGGTCTTGCTCGCGGGCATGGACTCACCGGTGAGCGTTGCCTCCTCTACCTTGAGATCCTTGACTTCGATCAGCCGCAGATCGGCCGGGACGCGGTCACCCGAAGCCAGCAGTACGATATCGCCGGGTACCAGTTCAGCGGCATCAATTTCACGGCGCACGCCGTCACGCAATACGGTCGCGTGGGCAGAGAGCAGGGAGCGAATGGAGTCGAGGGCGGCCTCGGCCTTGCCCTCCTGGATAAAACCGATGATGGCATTGATCAGCACCGCCCCAAACAACACTGCGGTGTCAACCCAGTGGCCAAGCAGCGCCGTGATCAGCGCCGCGCCAAGCATCACGTACAGCAGAATGTTATGAAATTGCAGGACAAAGCGCAGCAAAGGCCCTTGACGCTTGGGTGGCGCAAGGCGGTTGAAGCCGTACTCAGCAAGCCGCCGTGCGGCCTCGGTTTCCGCCAGCCCGGCGGAGCCAGTGCTTAACCGGCGCTCCAGGTCTTCATGGTTTACCGCGTGCCAATCCTGTTTCTGTGTCGCCTGCCCAGCAGTCTTGTTTCCATCGTCAGTCATGCGGTCGGGCCTTCCATATCATGGTTGGAGAAATGTCCTGCACCCGCTAATTTGTCGCACAGCCTTGGGAAGAAGGCTATAAGTACATTGTTATTTATTGATTCATATCATCTGGCTTAAATTAAGCGCAGCCTATGCTCGGACTGTAAGTACCCAGAGCGAGCTTCTGAATGACCTGAATTTTCCACGGCTTTGCAGTCGCAGGCAGTCTTCGGTAAAACCCAAGGGCAGGAGAAATGGCAATGATTGAAGGAAACAAACAAGAACAGAACCCGGACGAGGTTCTGGCAAGTCGATTCCCGACAGCCTATACCGTCCTGTTTCTTCTGATCGCGGTGATTGCGGCACTGACCTGGATCATCCCCGCCGGGCAATACGAGCGTGTGATGAGTGAAGAGATCGACCGCGAAGTGGCCGTACCCGGCACGTACCAGATGGTCGAGCCCAATCCTCAAGGCTTTGTGGATGTCATGCTGGCTCCCACCGCCGGTTTCTATGACCCCGACAGTTATGCCGCCAACGCCATTGATGTGGCGCTGTTTGTCTTGTTTCTCGGTGGCTTTCTGGGGGTGGTGAACGCCACCGGTGCGATCGATACCGGTATTCGGAGTGTCATGCAGCGGCTGAAGGGTCGAGAGATCTGGATGATCCCGATTCTCATGGTGCTGTTCGCCATCGGTGGTACTACCTACGGCATGGCGGAAGAAACTCTCGCGTTCTATATCATCCTTATTCCGATCATCATCGCCGCCGGTTATGACGCAGTGACCGGGGTGGCAATTATTCTGATCGGCTCGGGCATAGGCGTGCTGGGCTCCACCATCAATCCCTTTGCTACTGTGATTGCGTCCAACGCAGCGAGCATTCCTTTTACCGATGGCCTGCTGCTGCGCATGGTGTTGTTGATCGGCGGACTGGTTATCTGCATTGCCTATGTCATGCGTTATGCCGCACGGGTCAAGGCCGATCCGTCACGCTCGGTGGTAGCCAGGCAACTTGATGCACACCGTCAGGTTTTTCTCAGCAGACAGGATGACAAGGCCGCAGTGGCGCTTAGCGTTACCCAGAAGATTGTTCTGATCATCTTTGCGCTTACCTTTGTGGTCATGATCTGGGGCGTATCATCCCAGGATTGGTGGATGGCCAATATGGGGGCGCTGTTCCTTGGTGCAGCCATTGTCATTGGACTGGTTGGACGTCTGGGGGAAAAGCGGCTGACTGGCAGCTTTGTCGATGGGGCCCGGGATCTGCTTGGCGTCGCGCTGGTGGTCGGCCTGGCTCGCGGGATTGTGGTGATCATGGAACAAGGCATGATCGCCGACACCATATTGCACAGCGCTGAAAACAGTCTGGGCGGGTTATCGGAACTTGCCTTTATTAACCTGATGTTCTGGATTGAGGTAGGCATGAGCTTCTTCGTGCCGTCTTCCTCCGGGCTTGCCGTACTGTCGATGCCCATCCTTGCGCCGCTGGCGGACTTCGCCAACGTAAACCGGGATCTGGTAGTTACCGCCTTCCAGTCGGCCAACGGACTGGTCAACCTCATCAACCCGACCTTTGCGGTGGTGATTGGTGGCCTGGCTATCGCGCGTGTTTCCTATGACCGCTGGCTGGTCTTCATCTGGCCGTTGCTGCTGGCGCTTACCCTGTTTATCACGCTGGTGATCAGCATCGGTACCTTCCTGTAATCCGTCAACTGACGAGGATTTTCGCATGACTGACTATACCCTGGGCGTTCATTCTGAAACCGGCGTGCTTCGGCAGGTTATTGTTTGCAGGCCGGGGCTGGCCCACCGCCGACTGACGCCCAGCAACTGCGATGCACTCTTGTTCGACGACGTATTCTGGGTCAAGCAGGCGCAGAAGGATCACGATGTGTTCGTCGAGCTGATGCGCGCCCGCGGAGTCGAGGTGCTCGACGTCAACGAGCTGCTGGCTGAAACCCTGGATATCACCGAGGCACGGGCCTGGATTCTGGATCACCGGATCACCTGGAACCATGTGGGAGTGGGTATGGTGTCCGAGCTGCGCGCCTGGATGGATGAGTTGCCGGGCCAGCGGTTGGCGGAATTTCTCATCGGTGGGCTGC
>JAAYHO010000512.1 GCA_012735335.1 Gammaproteobacteria bacterium | reverse complement strand
GTCAGCATCAAATGCATCGGCGTCTGGGATACCGTCGGCTCACTGGGCATCCCCGGAGACTGGGCCAAACAGCTGTCCTTCGCCTCGCGCTGGTACTTTCACGACGTCCACCTCGGCCCCAATGTCGAAGTCGCCCTGCACGCCCTGGCCATCGACGAAAAGCGCGGTGCCTTCCCGCCGACCCTGTGGGAACGCCCGATCAACCAGCCGCCACGGCCACATCAGCACGTCGAACAGGTCTGGTTCCCCGGTGTACACTCCAATATCGGCGGTTCCTACAGCGATGACCGGCTCTCCGACATCAGCCTCGACTGGATGATAAAACGCCTGCGCGCACTGACCAGGCTGGCGATCAACAACATCGCGCTCAACCCCAGCCACCCGCGCATAGAAGACTGCATAGAAGGCAAAGGCATCGAAAGCCGCACCGCGCTCTACGCCACCAGCTACGCATACCCCTACCTGCGCACCCTGTGCAACGTACTGACACCGCCCACCGGCAAATTCGATGGCCTCATCCGCAACCGCTTCAAACCGGAAAACAGCCGCCGCAACCTGCCGCCAAAGAACGAGGAAACCGTCAACGAATACCTGCACATCTCCGCGCTGCAACGCTGGCAGCTGCCCGAGGTAGCGCACGATCTGGCCGAAGACAAAGACACTCCCCTGCAACCCTACCGCCCAGCCAACCTCAGCGCCCTGATCCAGCACGCCCAGGACAATCCGGAGGCGATGCCGGTGATTGGTTGGGATGGAGAGCCGATGAGTTTTAAATCTTAGCTAGCCACACCCAAACAAATCCCGCGTGTACACCTTCTCCGCCACATCTCCCAGCTCCGGGCATTGTCGGTTGGTGACCACTACATCGCACAGGCGTTTGAACTCATCCAGATCCTGCACCACCCGCGAGCTGAAGAACTGCTCTTCGGTCAGCACCGGCTCGTAGACCACCACCTCAACACCCTTGGCCTTGATGCGTTTCATCACTCCCTGGATCGCCGAGGCGCGGAAGTTGTCCGAGCCGGCCTTCATCACCAGCCGGTAAATCCCCACCACCTGCGGTTTGCGGGCCAGAATTGATTGGGCGATGAAGTCCTTGCGCGTGGCATTGGCATCAACAATCGCACGGATCAAGTTGTTCGGCACCTGGTCATAATTGGCCAGCAACTGCCGTGTATCCTTCGGCAGACAATAGCCTCCATAACCAAAGCTCGGATTGTTGTAGTGATCACCAATGCGCGGGTCCAGCCCCACACCGCTGATCACCTGCCGACTCTCCAGCCCCCGCGCCTCACAATAACTGTCCAGCTCATTGAAGTACGCCACACGCATCGCCAGATAGGTATTGGAAAACAGCTTGATCGCCTCCGCCTCGGTCGAGCCGGTAAAGAGCACAGGCACATCCTGCTTCACCGCTCCCTGCTGCAACAGCCCGGCAAACAGCCGCGCCCGCTCGCTCTGCTCTCCCACCACAATGCGCGACGGGTACAGATTGTCATGCAACGCCCTGCCCTCGCGCAGAAACTCCGGGGAAAAGATGATATTGGCCGAGCCGAAACGCGCCCGCAGCGAGCGCGTATAGCCAACCGGAACAGTAGACTTGATCACCACCAGCGCCGCCGGGTTGATTGTCACCACATCGGCAATCACCGCCTCAACACTGCTGGTATCAAAATAGTTGGTTTCGGGATCGTAATCGGTGGGCGTCGCGATAATCACGTAATCCGCCCCCCTCAACGCCAGCTGTTTATCCAGCGTCGCCCGCAGATTCAGCTGCCGATTGGTCAGAAAGTCGGAAATTTCCGCATCCTCGATGGGCGATATCCGATCATTCAGCTGCTCGACCTTCTGCCTGACAATATCCAACGCCAGCACCTCATTGTGCTGAGCCAGCAACACCGCATTGGACAACCCCACATAACCGGTACCCACCACCGCAATCTTCACCATGCCAGCCCCCAGCCGAAACAAACCGACAAGGGCCATGCTGCATAGCGATCATGACTGTTTATTGAATTCGCCCCAAAAGGCAGAGAGCCCCTGGGCTCAGATGAGCACTTCAGCCCAGAGGCACTGCGGTCAACCCCTTGTGCACAGGCTGATGCACCTGCTCATCATGGCGGGTATAAAGCAGGTCGAGGATTCCCCCGGAGGGTTTGTAACCCTGGACAGTTGCCAGCAAGGTTTCCCGGATCGCCTGATAATCGTCATCCCACACCGCCTGGCGCAGGTCATCCAGAATCGGCAGCAACACATGCCAGTGAAGGCAGGCCTCATTGGCGCGGAAGATCTTGGGATGCACCGTCGCCTCCGGATCATCACCAATCAACAGCTCCTCATAGAGCTTCTCGCCGGGGCGCAGGCCGGTGAACGTAATGGCGATATCCCCGTGGGGGTTCTCCCGGTCACGCACCGTCAGTCCGGACAGCTTGATCATGTTACCGGCCAGCTCGCTGATGGTTACCGGCTCCCCCATATCCAGCACGAACACATCACCGCCCTTGCCCATGGCCCCCGCCTGAATCACCAACTGGGCAGCCTCGGGGATGGTCATGAAATAGCGAGTGATATTCGGGTGAGTCACTGTCACCGGCCCGCCCCGGCGGATCTGCTCACGAAACCGGGGAAGAACATGGGCGGGCCGGACGGCTTCATCCTGTACCAGATACTGACCCGGGTCAGCGCCGAATATCGCTTCAACCGCAACCACTGGGTACGCGGCCACTTGGGCGCCAATCTGATCAACAACTTCGACAAGTTCGACCTGCGCGGCACCAGCGAACTGCCCCAGGTTCGCACCCACATCCGCGAATACCTGACCACCTCGGACGTAGTGCTGGAGAACCTGCAATACAACTGGACCAAACGCCTGAACCGGGACACCTACGCCATGGCCTATGCGGGCCTGCTGGAAAGCATGTTCGGCGGGGTGGGCGGGGAAATTCTCTACCGGCCCTTCGATGCGGGCTGGGCCATAGGGGTGGACGCCAACTGGGTGAAACAGCGCGGCTTCCGCCAGGATCTCAGCTTCCGTGACTACTCCACCTGGACCGGCCACCTGACCGCCTACACCCCAACGGGCTTACAGGGCATCAACGCCCGCACCAGCATCGGCCGCTACCTGGCCGGTGACTACGGTGTCACCCTGGACCTGTCCCGGCGCTTTGCCAACGGCATCACCGTCGGCGCCTGGGCCACCCGCACCAACGCATCAGCGGAGGAGTTCGGCGAAGGCAGCTTCGACAAGGGCATCTACTTCACCTTCCCCTTCGACGCCTTCTTCTCTCGCTCCACCACCTCCACCGGCACCCTGTCCTGGAACCCCACCACCCGCGACGGCGGTGCCCGCCTGGCCAGATACTACAGCCTGCACGACATGACCCAGACCCGGGATATCGACTGGTTCAATGATGGATTTGGAAACTCGGGACTTAACGAGCCCCAAAACCCGTGACCACAGTCCGGATCGTTTTGATCATGATCAGGATATCCAGCCACAGCGAGAAGTGCTTGATGTAGTAGAAGTCATGCTCGACCTTTACCGAGGTGTCATCGGCATCGGCAGTATAACCATGCAGTATCTGAGCCCACCCGGTAATGCCGGGCTTGACCACATGACGATAGGAGTAGAAAGGAATCTCCTCTTCAAAACGCTCGACAAAGGTCCTCTGCTCCGGACGCGGGCCGATCAGGCTCATCTCTCCCTTGAGCACATTGATGAACTGGGGGATTTCATCGAACCGCATCCGGCGGATAAAGTGGCCAACCCGCGTAACCCGCCAATCGTTGGTCTGGGCGAACTGCGCGCCATTCTTTTCCGAATCCATGGCCATGCTGCGCAGCTTGTAAAGCCGAAAGGCCCTGCCACCCTGTCCCACCCGCTCCTGGACGAAGAGGATCGGGCCTTCGCTATCCCACTTGATAACCAGCCCGATGATGATCATCAGGGGTACCCACAAAGGAGCCGTCAACAAGACCAACAGAGTGTCGAGGATCCGTTTGATCAGCAGGTAGGTGCTGGAGGGCAGCAGAGCGCCAAAGATATTCTCGGAAAGATGATTGACCCGAACCCGGCCGGTAAGCGATTCGATAACCTGCTGTGTATGAAAGACCGGTATACGAGCCAGCGTGCACCTAGCCAGGAAGCGCTCCCATTCATCAGGCAGGTCAACCGCGTGCAGGTCTGCTACGACCCCATCGAAGCGCCGCCCGTCGAGGTCTGGGAACTCCAATATGGTGACCACAGCTCGCGAGGTATCGGCCAGCTCCTGACCACGCCCGAACGGCACCAAGGCCAGTTTAGGCTGGCGATAACGCAGCCCCAGAAAGTATCCAGAGAAGGCCCAGAGATTGGCGAACATGAAGGAGTAGGCCAGCACCTGCCGCGCATAATGCTCTTCCCGCAACAGCAGCAGCGCCGCCAGCACCCCGAGCCAGGCAACCAGCACCGTAGGAATGATGAACCGCAGAGAACTTGTACCCTGGAAGCGCTTGAACTTCCGCAGCACCGCAGACGACAGAACGTAGGCCGAACTGTTGGCAAACAGGGTATTGCTCTGTGATTCGTTCAGCGGCCAGATGAGCAGAGCGTCCCCCCAGCGTAGCCACGTCGGCAACAGCACAACCACTGCATAGCCGAGCAGGAACAGGAACACCGGGTTGAATAGCACCACCTCGTACCAGCGTGAATGGCGACGTTTAAAGCTTCTGGGCACTATTCATCCCGCTCCCCGATCAGTTTGAACGGCCGCCCGAATGGGTGGCGGCCCACCGCCGTATCAAGGAGGTATTATACGCCATCTGAGCGCCATCCGCCCTGGTAAAAGGATATCGTGGCCCAGCTGTGCCACTTTGGCCAGAATGGCCACCCTATTAGGGCGCCCACGAAGGCTGCTCTCACAGGTGCGCGGTTCGGCTTGGGAAGGCAATTCCGTTACCATACTCCACTTGCAGACAACCCATACGCCCTCAAGAACAGGAAATCGCATGTTTGCCCATCGCTCCTGGATATTAACCGGCTGCCTTTTACTGCTGCAGGCCTGTGTGACCACATCCAGCTTGCACCCTCCTACATCACCGCTGTCGGAAGGCAGCCCGCTTCAGGTTATCGACATCAATGCCGAGTTGTTTGCCGGTACGCCGTCTGCGCCCAATGTGACACCGTTACCCGCTGAACTGCTGCAGGCCGAAGTACCGCCTTATCGGCTGGGTGCTCACGACCTTCTGTATATCACGGTATGGGACTACCCTGAGCTGACAGCGCCCGGCGGTACCGAACATGAGGGCGGTGCGAATATTCGGCAGATTGATGCCAGGGGTATTCTGTTCTTTCCCTTCGTTGGTCAGCTCCGGGCCGAGGGGCTGACGACCCTGCAGCTGCGTAACCTGCTGACCAGCAAACTGACCCGCTTTATCAGCGAACCGCAGGTAGATGTACGCCTGGCTCAGAGCCGGAGCCATCGGGTGGTGTTGGGTGGTGACTTTCTGGATGAGTCGACGCTGATGCTGTCTCAGCAACCCTTATCCCTGCGTGAGGGCTTGATCCGGGCGCGTTATGAGCCTGCACCCGGCGATGCCTTGCAGCTGCTGCGTGACGATCAGGCGTTTGAGCTTGATCCGGCTACGGCGTTGTCTGCCGAGGCCAACACGTTGTATCTGCAAGCGGATGACAGCCTGATTCTGACCCGTCAGCGGCCGAGGCCAGCTTCGGTGGTAGGCGAAGTTGTCCACCCCATTAGCTTGCAGGCTGTTGGTCTATCGCTGATGGAGGCGCTGCAAGCGGCTGGTGGTCTGCGCCAGGAGAGTGCCGACCCCAGTGCAATCTGGGTTCTGCGTTCGGTTGATGACGCATCACTTGGTTACCGCCTGGATGCCGGCGATCCGCGCCGGTTGATGTTCGCCGAGCAGTTCAAGCTGCAGCCAGGCGATGTGATACTCGTTGGCGCTACCGGCCGGGCACGCTGGAGCAGAGCGGTAACCAATCTGCTCAAGAACCGGGGCGGCGCTACTCCACCGTAACAGACTTGGCCAGGTTTCTTGGCTTATCTACGTCCGTACCTTTTACCAGAGCAACGTGGTAGCTGAGCAGTTGTAGCGGAATGCTGTAGACAATGGGCGAGATGCTGTCGGAGGCCGGGGGCAGGTGGATGTGGGTGATGCCGTCGCCGTTATCCAGCTCTGCCGTTTCGCAGGCGAAGTTGATCAGTTGCCCGCCCCGGGCGCGGACTTCCTGCAGGTTGGATTTGAGTTTTTCCAGCAGACTGTCGCTGGGTGCGATGCTGACCACCGGCATGTCTTCATCCACCAGCGCCAGCGGGCCGTGCTTGAGTTCACCGGCGGCGTAGGCTTCGGCATGGATGTAGGAGATTTCCTTGAGTTTGAGTGCCCCTTCCATGGCGATGGGGTAATGGGTGCCGCGCCCGAGGAACAGGGCGTGTTGCTTGTTGGCAAAGGTGGCGGCCAGCTGTTCGATTCTGCCATCCAGGTACAGCGCCTGCTCGACCAGCCCCGGTAGCGTGCGCAGCGCCCGTACGTTGGCGCTGATCATTTCCGGAGCGCGGTTGTTGGTCTGCGCCAGCGCGGTGGAGAACCAGAGCAGTGCTGTCAGCTGGGTGGTAAAGGCTTTGGTGGAGGCAACGCCGATTTCCGGGCCGGCCTTGGTCAGCAGGCGCCAGTCGGCCTCGCGTACTAGCGAGCTGCCTGCCACGTTACAGATGGCCAGGCTGGCCAGGTAGCCCTGCTGCTTGGAGTGGCGCAGTGCGGCCAGGGTATCTGCAGTTTCGCCGGATTGGGAAATGGTGATCAGCAGGGTGTTGCCCGGTACGGCTACCTGGCGATAGCGGTATTCGCTGGCGACTTCTACCTGGCATGGCAGCCCGGCCTGCTCTTCGATCCAGTAGCGGGCAACCAGACCGGCATGGTAGCTGGTGCCACAGGCAACGATGTGAATGTTCTGGATATCCTGGAGACGGGTTTCTGCGTCCGGGCCGAGCACGGCGGTCAGTACATGGTCTTCTGCCAGGGTGCCTTCGAGGGTGTTGGCTATGGCGCTGGGCTGTTCGTGAATTTCCTTGAGCATGTAGTGGCGGTATTCGCCTTTGTCCAGGCTCAGTGCGGCATGTTCATAGCGCAGTACCGGGTATTCGACCGGTAAGTTGCGACGGTTCCAGATATCACGGCCTTCCAGGCTCAGGCGGGCATGGTCGCCCTCTTCCAGGTAGATAAACTGGTCGGTTACTTGCAGAAGTGCCAGCGGGTCGGAGGCAACAAAGCGCTCTTCGCTGCCCTCACCGATGACCAGCGGGCTGCCCATGCGGGCGCAGTACAGGGTGTCGGGCTCGTCCTGGTGGATTACGCCCAGTGCGTAGGCGCCGTGCAGTTCTGCCAGGGTGCTGCGGAAGGCGCACAACAGGTCGGGCTTTTCTTTATAGTGGTGAGCCAGCAGGTGGGCGACCACTTCGGTGTCGGTTTCCGAGGTGAAGGTGTAGCCGAGATCAGTCAGCCTTTTGCGCAGGGGGCCGTGGTTTTCAATGATGCCGTTGTGAACAATGGCCAGCCGCTCGGACAGGTGCGGATGGGCGTTGCGTTCGGCGGGTTTGCCATGGGTGGCCCAGCGGGTGTGGGCGATACCCAGGTGGCATTGGACGGGCTCTTTGGCCAGGGCGTTTTCCAGCTCAATGACCTTGCCTACGGCGCGGGTGCGCTGGATGCCTTTACCGGGGACCAGAACAGCGACTCCGGCGGAGTCGTAGCCACGGTATTCGAGACGACGCAGGCCTTCTATGAGTATGGGCGTGATGTTGCGTTTGGCGATGGCGCCGACTATTCCGCACATAGGTCAGTGGTTCCTGTTGGTGATGGTTGTTTTCGGGCGTTTCAGCCGGATGCGCGCAGTGCTCGCAGAGGCAGCTTTATTTGCTGCTGCCGGTGCAGGACGCTCAGCAGGATGACGGCTCTTTCTTCGCCGTCTGC
Organism: Gammaproteobacteria bacterium; assembly: GCA_012735335.1. GTDB lineage: Bacteria > Pseudomonadota > Gammaproteobacteria > Pseudomonadales > Pseudomonadaceae > Halopseudomonas. The sequence continues at coordinate 4,650 of JAAYHO010000512.1, read as the reverse complement.
CTTGCAGAATACAGCATCCAGATCCTTGAATGGGCCATTAGTGATGGTCACGGGGGAGCCCTCGTCGAATAGCGGCTGGTCGCCGATACTCGCCAGGCGGGCCTGCAAGTCGTCTATAACCGCATCATCCACTGCCAGCGGCTCTCCGGCGAAGGTCACCATGCGCAGCACGCCGCGGGTGGAGCGTATGCTGTGCCAGCTGTCATTGAGTTTGCACAGGTTGATGAACAGATAGCCCGGAAACAGCGGCTGTTGCATGACCGTTCTTTTGCCGTGGCGGATCTTTTCCACTGTGTGCTGGGGGCAGTAGCAGGAGAAATACTGATTGCGCAGGTTCTGTTCAGCCCGGGCATCTTGCCTAGGTTTGCATTGAATCAGATACCACTGCGCAAGCGCGGGTCTGTTCAGCACGTCTGACATTTCCTTTATATCCAAGGGCCTGGCGACCTTGCGGTCGCTGCAAAAGGTCAGCGATACTATCTGGCCGCCACCCCGAATTACAAGCCGAAAGCACCGTTCGAGCTTTACTCCAGAACATTACATCCCGCACTGCCCCCTGCCAATATCCACTTCAGTCTATACCTTGGACTCTATGGAATGACGATCTCCATGTGTCGCTGCTTTTCTACTGCCCGGGCTCGCAGCGCCTCGGCCAGCGCCTGTTTGGCAGTTTGCTCACCGTGAATCAGCCGCACCTCCTCCGGCCAGTGGCGCATGCGGGTCACAAAGCTGACCAGTCCCGCCTGGTCGGCATGGGCTGAGTAGCCGCCGAGGGTGGTGATGCCTGCTTTTATATCGAAGCGCTCCCCGTCCAGGTCCACATAGCCACCGCTGGGGCCGTATTGCCGAATGGCTCTGCCGGGGGTGCCTCGGGCCTGGTAGCCGGTAAAGATGACGTTATGCCGTGGATCGCCGAGCATGGCTTTGAGGTAGTTGATCACCCGGCCGGCGCTGCACATGCCGTTACCGGTAATCACGATGGCAGGCTGGCGGGTGTGGGTCAGTCGGTTGACCATGGCCAGGTGCTGGGCGTGGGTGGTGACGGTGAGCAGCTGTTCAAAGCCCAGCGGCTTGCGCCCTGCTTCGACTTTTTTCAGTGCCTCCTGTGCCCACCAGGGTTTGAGTTGGCGATACAGCGCAGTAAAGCGGGTGGCCAGCGGCGCATCCAGAATCACCGGCATTTTCTGCCAGTCGCCCTGCTGGGTGCTGATGATCCCTTCCAGTTCGTACAGCAGTTCCTGGGTGCGACCGATGCTGAAGGCGGGAATCAGCACGGTGCCACCGTCCTCAAGGGCCTGTCCAAGCGCTGCCTGAAATCGCTGTCGCCGGGTGCGTCTATCCTCGTGCAGGCGGTCGCCGTAGGTGCTTTCCAGCACGACGACATCGGCGGCATAGGGCGTGTCCGGCGGTGACAGCAGCGGTGCATGGGGTGCGCCGAGGTCGCCGGAGAAGATGATCCGGCGGCTGCGCTTCTGCTTCGGGTATTTCACGTCACACTCTACCCAGGCTGAGCCGAGGATATGCCCGGCCCGCTGGAAGCGTATGCGCAGTATCACCTCGGTGCTGTCCAGCACCGTGATCCATTCCCGGTAGGGCTTGCCTTCCAGCATGGGTTCGACCCGCTGAACAAAACGCTCGGCCAGTTCTGCGTTACGCTGGATGCCGACCATGAAGGCGTCTTCCAGAACGGTCGGCAACAGCAGTGCGGATGGTTCTGTGCAGTAAACCGGCCCCTTGAAGCCTGCGCCGATCAACCAGGGCAGGCGACCGACATGGTCGATATGCACATGGGTGAGGATCAGTGCCTGGACCCCGGCCAGCGGAAACTCGATGTTCAGATCCCCTGCCCTGGCTCCCCGCTCGGAGGCTTCATCGCCCTGAAGCAGGCCGCAGTCGATCAACACGCTGTGCTGCGGGCTCAGATGCAACTGGTGACAGGAGCCGGTTACGCCGCTGGTAGCGCCGTGGTGTTCGATATATGGAAATGTCATGGCAGATCCTTTGCTGGGGCTGGTCTCATATTGTGCTATGTATCCGCCATGGCTGCTGTGACGAGGTTGGCAGCAGGCTTTGGTATCAGGTTTCCCAGCCCCATACTCTGGTAAACTCCCGCCCACGCCTTACCGGAGCCTGCAATGAACACCCAACTACCCTATCACCGTTACCATCTGGCACTGCTGAACAGCCTGTTCGATACCCTGCGGGCGCAGTCGGTGTTGATGGCTCAGGTGCCGGAGGAGAGCAACCTCCTGTTTCTCGAGCGCTTCGAGGAGCTGATCGCCCAGCTGGAAGCCGGTGAGCATGATGCCTGTACAGCGGCCAGGAAGTCATCTGCCAGGTCATCACCCGCTACCCGCAAGTAGCCCACATGATCCCCCGGGATCTGTTGTGGTACTTCGGCGGCGATTGCCTGCACTACATGCCCGATGAAGAGATTGCCCAGTATCAGCTGCTCGATGAGCACCAGGCCGAAGCTGCGGCGCGGGGTGAGGAGTTCAATTGGGAGCAGGCGCGGCAGTTGTTGATGAGTAAGGCGCAGGGTTAAGTCGCGCTGCGCCCTGGGAACGTCGAGCACCAGCTCGATGAGCGGAGGCAGCCCTGCACGCTATGCTCTCTGCCAGCGCACTGGACGAGCTGGTGCTCGTCCCTCCCGGAATGTCGAGTTCCACCTCGACATAACGCGCCAGCGTCAACCTGAGCTTTGCCCCAGATCCTCCCGCTGCTGCTCGGCCCACAGCCGCGCATAGGCCCCACCAGCCGCCAGCAGCTGCTGGTGGTTGCCCTGCTCTACTATCCGCCCCTGATCCAGTACCAGAATCTGTTCCGCATGCACTATGGTCGACAGCCGGTGGGCGATGGCCAGGGTGGTGCGGCGTTCGGCGACCAGGTTGAGGGCGTCGAGGATGCGGCGTTCGGAGTGGGTGTCCAGTGAAGCGGTGGCTTCGTCGAGGATAAGCACCGGCGGGTTCTTCAGCAGTACCCGGGCGATGGCGATGCGCTGTTTCTCGCCGCCGGACAGTTTCAGGCCGCGCTCGCCTACCTGGGTTTCCAGCCCCTGCGGCAGTCGTTTGACGAAGTCTTCCAGCTGCGCCATACGCAGCACTTCCCATATATCCTCATCACTGGCCCCGGGCCTGCCATAGGCGATATTGAAGCCGATGGTGTCGTTGAACAACACCGTGTCCTGGGGGACTACGCCGATATGCTGGCGCAGGCTGTGCTGGCTGACGTTGCGCAGGTCCTGGCCGTCGATGGCGATGCTGCCGCCGTCCACGTCATAGAAGCGGAACAGCAGCCGCGCCAGGGTGGATTTACCCGCGCCACTGGCTCCGACTACCGCCAGGGTGTGGCCTGCGGGGATGGTGAAGCTGATGTCGTGCAGGATCGGCCGCTCGGGGGTGTAGGCGAAGTTCACGTTATTGAAGCTGACTGCGCCGCCGGTGACCTTCAGCTCTGGGGCTGCAGGTTCGTCCTGCACCTTGACCGAGACCAGCAGCAGGCCGAACAGCCGCTCGATATTGATCAGCGCTTCGCGGATCTCGCGGTAGATGAAGCCGAGGAAGTTCAGCGGGATGAACAGTTGGATCATGTAGGCGTTGATCATCACCAGTTCACCGAGGGTCATTGCGCCGCTGGCGACCTGATTGGCGGCCATGACCATCAGCAGGGTGACCGATCCGGCGATGATGAAGGCCTGCCCGGAATTGAGCGCAGCCAGCGACAGGCGACTTTTCATGCGGGCGGCTTCCCAGCCTGCCAGGTGCTCGTCGTACTGCCGGGCCTCGAACTGCTCATTACCGAAGTATTTGACCGTTTCGTAGTTCAGCAGGCTGTCTACCGCGCGGGTGTTGGAGCGGTTGTCGAGCTGGTTGGTCTCGCGCACGAAGCGGTTGCGCCATTCGGTGAAGGTGATGGTGAACAGGCCGTAGACCACCACCGAGCCGAGCACCGCCAGCGCATACATGGGACTGAAGTTGATCAGCAGAATACCCGCGATCAGTGCAATTTCCAGCAGCGTGGGAATGATGTTGAACACCATGAAACGCAGCAGAAAGCTGATGCCGCTGGTACCCCGCTCGATATCCCGGGCCAGCCCGCCGGTGCGCCGGGACAGGTGAAAGCCCAGATCCAGTCGGTGCAGGTGTTCGAAAACCTTGAGCGAGATACGCCGCATGGCCCGCTCGGCGACCCGGGCGAATACCGCGTCGCGCAGTTCGGAGAAGAACACGTTACCAAAGCGCAGCAGACCGTAGCCGAGCAGCAGAGCCACTGGCACCAGCACCAGCGCCTGGGTGGCGTTTTCGAAATGTTCGACGATGAGTTTGAGGACCCAGGGTACGGTGACCCCGGCCAGCTTGGCCAATACCAGACAGCCCATGGCCAACGCCACACGGCCACGGAATTCGCTCAGGTACGGCAGCAGGCTGCGGATGATGCGCCAGTTGACGGGGTCGTCGGTGTATTGGTTGTCGCTACGGGGACGCACGCGGGAGGGGCCTCGGGTTGTGGGGGTAAGCGGGGCGGTAGTTTAGCATGGAGGGGGTTGGAGGGCTTTTTCATCGAGCTGGTGCTCGACGTTCCCAGGGCGACGAGACGCTGGAGTGGCGGTGTCAGGGGCCTGGGAGGGACGAGCACCAGCTCGTCCACGGT
>JAAYHO010000072.1 GCA_012735335.1 Gammaproteobacteria bacterium | reverse complement strand
GCATTCAGCGGTACCCGCCAGCCCCCTGCCCCTTCCACCAGCGTCAGGTCGGCATTGCGCTGAAATACCCGACGGCAGGCCTCGGCCAGCTGCCCGGCGTGCAGCTGCAACCCTGCCTCCGCTGCGGCAATATGCGGGGCAATGGCCGGTTCCAGTGCCACCGGGTTCAGCAGTTCGTAGTCCAGCGCCGGGGCACATTCGGCCTGCAGCGTCAGGGCGTCATCGTTGCGCAGCCCGGCGGCGGTGCGCAGGCAGCCAGCGGCAATCGGTTTGACGGCGGCGGTGCTCAGGCCCTGCAGTCGCGCGGCATGCAGCAGACCGGCGGCAATGGTGGTCTTGCCGATCTCGGTATCGGTTCCGGTAATGAAGTAGCGCTGGCCCATATCAGCTTTCCCCGCCGTCAGCCTTGATCATGATTATCTGCGCCACCTGCCAAGTGGCAGGCAGCCCCTGCTCGCCGCGAAACTGTTCGTAGGCGCGGGTGAGAGTGCGCAGCCGCTCACGGCCGGTCAGCCCATCCGGTCGCCCCGGATTGAGGTTGTGCGCGCCCAGCGCCTTGAGCTCATGGGTCAGCTCACCGAGGCGCGGGTAATACAGCACGTGTTGTTCAACCTCGCACTGCCAACGCGCGAAGCCCGCCCCAGCGAGCAGCGGTTGCAGTTCGCCCAGCGGCATGAAACGGTTCACGTGAACGAAGTCATCCACCGCCCGCCAGGCGTTGCGCAGCTCGTCCAGACTGCCATCGAGCAGGGTATTGAAGGCCAGACAGCCGCCCGGTCGCAGTACCCGCCAGGCCTCCGCCAGCGCCCGCTGCAACTGCGGGCACCACTGCAGTGCCAGACTGGAGAAGATCAGATCCTGTGAGGCACTGGCAATTGGCAGGGCTTCGGCATCGGCCACCGCCCAGCCACGCTGTTCCCCGCTGTGCTGGCGGGCGTGGCGCAGCATGCCTTCGGCCAGATCCAGCCCCAGCACCGGCTGCTGATAGCGGCTGGCCAGGGCGCGGCTGAAGTAGCCGGTGCCGCAGCCCAGATCGATGATATTGCGCGGTGCCAGGCCGTCCGCCAGGCGCGCCAGCAGATTGCTGCCCACCTGCCGCTGCAGCGCCGCAGCCTGATCATAGGTGCTGGCCGCACGGCTGAAGGACTGGGCGATCAGGCGCTTGTCCAGTACCGCCTCAGTCATGCTCAGGCTCCAGCCAACCGGCGATTTCTGCCGCCAGCCAGTCAGGTTGCTCCAGTGGCAGGGCGTGGCTGGCCTGATAACTGATCGCCACCCGCGAAGCCGGATGCAGCGCGGCGATGGCCTCGGCGGCAGCCACCGGCACCAGTGCATCCTGCGCACCGAAGCAGTGCAACATCGGCTCGTTCAGGCCACGCAGAGTGCTGCGGTTGTCCAGCATGCCCAGTACCGCCAGGGCGTGCAGCCGTTGTTCAGCGCCCAGATCATCCCACTGCAGGCTGCGGACCAGTTGCCGGGCCTGGGCGCTGCCCTGGGTGACCAGCAGGGCAAAGCGGCTCAGGGTCTTGTCCGGATCGTCCCGATAGTTCTGGTAGAACAGCTTGAAGGTTTCGGTGGTCATGCCCGGCAACCAGTCGCTGCGCTCGACAAAGCAGGCGTTGCTGGCCAGGGTGGCGACCCGGCCGAAGTGCTCGGGAAAGCGCCGGTGCAGCTGCACCGCCAGCATGCCGCCCAGCGACCAGCCGACCAGTACGCCCGGCTTGAGCTGCTGCGCCAGGCTGCTCAGGTCGGTTTCCAGACTGGACAGCTGGATCGCAGGCAGCGGCTGGATATGCACCTGCATCTCCGGCAGGCGCTGGCGCAGTGCCTCGGCCAGCGGCTGCAGGTTGTCGGCGGCCATGGCCCAGCCGGGTAACAGGGTGATGTGCTTCATTGGTGGCTCTCCGGCAATTCGGCAAGGGTCTGCTGCAGGGCTTCCAGCAGACGGTCCACATCCGCCTGCTCATGTGCCGCCGACAGCGTCACGCGCAACCGCGCCGTGCCCCGGGGTACTGTGGGCGGACGTATGGCACTGATCAGGATACCGCGCCGCCGCAGACCGGCGGACAGCTGCAGCGCCCGCTCACTGTCGCCGATCAGCAGCGGCTGGATCGGGGTGGGGCTGTCCATCAGCTGCAGGCCCAGTTCACCGGCCCCGGCACGGAAGCGGCTGATCAGGGCGCGCAGATGCTCCCGACGCCAGCTTTCCTCACGCAGCAACCGCAGGCTTCTCAGGGTGGCCCAGGCCAGTGCCGGTGGCTGACTGGTGGTATAGATGTAGGGCCGGGCAAACTGGATCAGAGTTTCAATCAGTTCCTCGCTGCCGGCGATGAAGGCTCCGGCGGTACCGAAGGATTTGCCCAGAGTACCGACCAGCACCGGCACCTCCTCCAGCCCCAGACCGAAGTGCTCGACGATACCGCCGCCGCTGTCGCCCAGGCAGCCGAAGCCGTGGGCATCATCGACCATCACCCAGGCGCCTGCACTGCGAGCGGTACGACACAGGGCAGGCAGCTCGGCCAGATCGCCATCCATGCTGAATACGCCGTCGGTGACCACCAGGGTATTACCGCTGGCACGGGTCAGGCGCTGGGCCAGGCTGTGCGGGTCATTGTGCAGATAGCGGGAAAAACGCGCGCCGCTGAGCAGGCCGGCATCCAGCAGCGAAGCATGGTTGAGCCGATCCTGCAGTACCGTATCACCCTGCCCGACCAGTGCGGTGATGGCGCCAAGGTTGGCCATGTAGCCGCTGGACATCAGCAGCGCCCGGGGTCTGCCGGTGAACTCGGCCAGCGCGTCCTCCAGCGCATGGTGCGCTGTGCTGTGCCCCACCACCAGATGCGAGGCACCACCGCCCACACCCCAGCGGCGCACACCCTCCTGCATGGCCTCGGCCACCTGCGGGTGACTGGCCAGGCCCAGATAATCGTTGCTGCAGAAGGCCAGCAGCTGTTGGCCATCCACCGTCACCTGCACGCCCTGGGGCGACTCCAACAGGGGCCGTTGGCGGTACAGATGGGCGGCACGGCGCTCGGCCAGGCGGGCGCTCAGATCGAAAGACATACAAACCTCAGTGGCGAGCAGCCGGGCAGCTGCTCACTCTCGGACAACGTCAGGCTGGCAACGGCTGGTCAGCCCGCAGCGGCATTGGTGAACAGCGCACTGTCACGTTGCTCGATCAGTGCCTGCTCGATGGCGGCCTGATGCACTTCGTCGTCATGCTCCTGACGCTCCTCGGGCTTGATGCCGAGGCGCTGGAACAGACGCATGTCCTTGTCCGCCTGGGGATTGGCGGTGGTCAGCAGGCGATCGCCGTAGAAGATCGAGTTGGCCCCGGCGAGGAACGCCAGCGCCTGGGTCTGCTCGCTCATCTGCTCACGCCCGGCGGACAGCCGCACATGCGAGCGCGGCATCATGATCCGCGCCACCGCCAGCATGCGGATAAAGTCGAATGGGTCCACATCCTCGGCATTTTCCAGCGGTGTACCGGCGACCTTGACCAGCATGTTGATCGGCACGCTTTCCGGGTGTTCCGGCAGATTGGCCAGCTGGATCAGCAGCCCGGCGCGATCCTCCAGCGACTCGCCCATGCCGAGAATGCCACCGGAGCAGATCTTCATGCCCGCATCACGCACATAGGACAGGGTCTGCAGCCGCTCGCTGTAGGTGCGGGTGGTGATGATATTGCCGTAGAACTCCGGCGAGGTATCCAGGTTGTGGTTGTAGTAATCCAGCCCGGCGTCGGCCAGTGCGGCGGTCTGCTCCTGGGTCAGTTTGCCCAGCGTCATGCAGGTTTCGAGACCCAGCTCACGGACACCGCGCACCATTTGCAGTACATAGGGCATGTCCTTGTCGGAAGGATGCTTCCAGGCTGCGCCCATGCAGAAGCGGGTCGCGCCGATGGCCTTGGCCGCTGCGGCCTCGTCCAGCACCTTCTGCACCTGCATGAGTTTTTCCTTGTCCAGCCCGGTGTTGTAGTGCCCGGACTGGGGGCAGTACTTGCAGTCTTCGGGGCAGGCGCCGGTCTTGATCGACAGCAAGGTGGAGACCTGTACGCGGTTGGCGTCGAAGTGCTGGCGGTGCACGTTCTGCGCCTGGAACAGCAGGTCATTGAAGGGCTGACGCAACAGGCCAAGCACTTCGGAAGGGGTCCAGTCGTGGCGGGTAACAGGCGCAGTCATCACACATATCCTTGGTTTTTATCAGGTGCAATCTATGGGACGCATGATAATCCCGGCGTGGAGACTGTCAACCACCAATGAGAACAAAGGTTTACAACTGGCTATCTTTTAATCAAGAAAATCGCTGTCTGCTGTGTCTAGGCAGCGCCGCCGGGATTGCCGAATGCATCTGCACCGCCTGTCTGGAGGAGCTGCCCTGGCTGGGTATCGGCTGTCGCCAATGCGCCCTGCCGGTGCCCCGGGAGGACATGCTCTGCGGTCAGTGCCAGCAGAGCTCACCGGCTTTCAGTCAGGTGGTCGCGCCCTTTCGCTATGCCTTTCCGCTGGACAGCCTGATTCCGGCGTTCAAGTACCAGCACAAGCTGACCTACGGTCGCCTGATGGCGCGACTGCTGCAGCAGGCCATAGTGCATCATTACGAGGAGCGGCAACAGGACCTGCCCGAGCTGGTCATCCCCCTGCCGCTGCACCGCGCCCGCCAGGCCCAGCGTGGCTACAACCAGGCGATGGAGCTGGCCCGCCCCATCGCCCGGGCGCTGGGCATCAGCCTGGATCACCGCACTCTGATGCGCCAGCGTGCCACTACGTCACAGCAGGGACTGGACGCCCGGCAACGCAGGCGCAATCTGCAGGGTGCCTTTGTCTGCCATCATCCCGAGCGACTGGCAGGCAGGCATGTGGCGCTGGTGGATGATGTAGTCACCACCGGCACCACGGTCAACGAAGCCAGCCGCACCCTGCTGGCCGCCGGGGTGGAGTCGGTCAGTATCTGGTGCATTGCCCGTACACCCTGACGCCCGCTCAGGTACGAAACTGGCCAACCAGTCCCTGCAGCCGTTCAACCAGATCCGTCAGCTCCTCGCTGGCTGCGGCGGTCTGCTCGGCAGCCAGCGCCAGTTGCCCGGTGGCTTCGGCCAATTGACGCACCATGGTCTGGAAACGCTCGGCCATATGGTTGAAGGAGGTGGCGATATGCGCCAGCTCATCCTCGCTGTCATGTTCGATACGGACCGTCAGATCACCATCGGCCATACGCGCACCGGCGGCATTGATCCGCCCCACGGCCTGGATAATGCCGCGAATGGTGGTCCAGGCCAGCACCCCGCCAACCAGCAGGCCGATGGCACAGAAGATCAGCATCAATCGGGTGAACCCGGCGGCGACGCTGCGGGTTTCCGTGGTTTCAACCTGACTCTTGAGTTCCTGCCAGTCGATGAAGCGGTTGATCGCCGCCAGCCACTGGGTAAAGGCCGGACTGGCCTCGTGCACCAGCACCTCCGTCGCGCTGATCAGGTCGCCCGCATCATAGGCAGCGCTGACCCGCGCCAGCATCGGCAGGGTTCTGCGCTCGATTGCCTTGATCGCATCCAGCAGCTGCAACTCATCCGGATGCCCTGCACTGCTGGCGAAGATGCCATCCAGCTCCCGGGCAGCTTCCTCGTACATCAGCGTCAACTGGTCGATCTGGGTCAGGGTGCGCTGCAACTCGCCCTGCTCCTCCAGCAGCACCAGATCACGGAAGGCAATGGCCCGGTCGTGCACGCTGCCACGGAAGTTGATCGCCTGACGTTGCTTGACCGCGTTGATATCAGTGATTTCAGTCAGCGTGGTGTTGATGAACCTGACCTTCCAGTCAGCCATGACAGCCACCGCCACCATCAACCCCATCAGCAGCCCGAAGCCGCACAACAGTTTGGTTCTGATTCGCATGAGAATCTCGACAGAAGGAAAAGAGAAAGAACAGCCTTGGCTCTGTATCGGCCACCGGCGTAAAAACTGCAATCACCGCCGTGAAACAACCCCCACACTGCGCACCGCTGATGCAGAGCCCCGCGCCCACCGCCAATTGCGGTAAGCTGCAGCCATGATTTGCCCATCACCGCTTGGGGCAACCGCTACTGGAGCTGACACATGAGCCACCCCTTTGCCCTGCTGACCCCTGACACCGTACTGGATGCAGTGGAGTCCCTGGGTTTCGTCAGCGATGCCCGCACGCTGGCTTTGAACAGCTATGAGAACCGGGTCTATCAGATCGGTATCGAAGGCGATGTGCCGCTGATCGCCAAGTTCTACCGCCCCGGGCGCTGGTCCGATGCGGCCATTCTCGAGGAACACCAGTTCTCCATCGAACTGGCTGAACGGGATATCCCGGTGATTCCGCCGATGCAGATCGACGGCCAGACCCTGTTCGAGTTTGCCGGTTTCCGTTTCAGCCTGTTCAAACGTTTCGGCGGCCGCGCACCGGAGTTCGACAACCCGGACCACCTGCTGATGCTCGGTCGCCTGCTCGGCCGCCTGCATGCGGTAGGCGCCATGCGCCCCTTCGAGCATCGTCCGGCCCTCACCGTGCAGAGCTTCGGCCACGACAGCCGCGCCTGGCTGCATGAGCACGACTGCGTGCCGCCCAGCCTGCGCCCGGCGTACTTTTCAGTGGCCGATGACCTGCTGGCGCGCATCGAGCAGATCTGGCAGGACACGCCCTGCCAGACCATCCGTCTGCACGGTGACCTGCACGTCGGCAACCTGTTGTGGCGCGATGAAAGCCTGTACATGGTCGACATGGACGACTGCCGCCAGGGCCCGGCGATCCAGGATCTGTGGATGATGCTGTCCGGCGAGCGCGACCAGCGCCAGGCGCAACTGGCCGAACTGGTCGAGGGTTACAACGAATTCCACGACTTCGACCCGCGCCAGTTGCCGCTGATCGAGTCACTGCGCAGCCTGCGGCTGATCCACTACAGCGCCTGGCTGGCCCGCCGCTGGGATGACCCGGCCTTCCCCATGCACTTCCCCTGGTTTGCCAGCGAGCGCTACTGGGCCGATCAGATCCTCACCCTGCGCGAGCAGCGGGCGGCGCTGGACGAGCCCACATTACGCCTGTTCTGAAATAATCCGTCATTGCGGGGAAGTGGCTACCATCCCATGGATCACCACTGATCCCGCTTTATCAATTTCATCAATGGCTGTTCCCTGTCAGACAATGCGCCGCATACACTGCAGCACATTATAATTCACAGCCTTCACCAGGCTGAGGTGCAGGCACTGCAAAGGCTGCACCCAGTGGGCTGGAGGTGATGCTTAAAGAGTGCTCCCCATGACCGATACCTTACTCGACTCACGCAACCTGGCGTTTGAGCTGTACGAAGTGCTTGATGCCGAAGAACTGACCCAGCGCGAGCGCTTTGCCGATCACAGCCGCGAGACCTTCGATGCCTCGCTGGATACCGCCCGTCAGCTGGCAGAAAAATTCTTCGCCCCGCACAACCGCAAGAACGACGAGAACGAGCCGGAGTACATCGACGGTGCCGCGCGCCTGATCCCCGAGGTCAAGCCAGCGGTGGACGCGTTTATCGAAGCGGGCTTCCAGAACGCCGGGCGCAGCTATGAGCAGGGCGGCATGCAGCTGCCCAATCTGATCTCCCGCGCCTGCTTCGCGCACTTCCAGTCGGCCAACATCGCCACCTCGTCCTACCCGATGCTGACCATGGGCGCCAGCAACCTGATCGGTACCTTCGGCACCGAAGAGCAGAAAAAACGTTTCTTCGAGCCGATGATCGAAGGCCGCTTCTTCGGCACCATGGCGCTGACCGAGCCGCATGCCGGTTCCTCCCTGTCCGACCTGCGCACTCGCGCCGAACCGGTCGGTGATGGCACCTACCGCATCAAGGGCAACAAGATCTTCATCTCCGCCGGGGATCACGACCTGTCCGAGAACATCGTGCACATGGTGCTGGCCAAGCTGCCCGATGCGCCGCCCGGGGTGAAGGGTATCTCGCTGTTCATCGTGCCCAAGTTTCTGGTCAACGATGACGGCAGTCTCGGCGAGCGCAACGACGTGGTGCTGGCTGGCCTGTTCCACAAGATGGGCTGGCGCGGTACCACCAGCACCGCACTGAACTTCGGTGACAACGGCAACTGCGTGGGCTACTTGGTCGGCGAGCCGCACAAGGGTCTGGCCTGCATGTTCCAGATGATGAACGATGCGCGCATCGGCGTCGGCATGGGCGCCATCATGCTCGGCTACGCCGGTTACCTGTACTCGCTGAACTACGCCCGCGAACGTCCGCAAGGTCGCCACCCGGACGGCAAGGATCCGACCAGCCCGCAGGTGCCGATCGTCGAGCACGCCGATATCCGCCGCATGCTGCTGACCCAGAAAGCCTACGTTGAAGGCTCCTTCGACCTGGGCCTGTTCTGCGCCAGGCTGGTGGATGACGCCCGCACCGGTACCAGCGATGAGCAGCGCCAGTTGGCCAACGAGCTGCTGGACCTGCTGACCCCCATCGTCAAATCCTGGCCCTCGGAGTTCTGCCTCAAGGCCAACGAACTGGCGATCCAGATTCTCGGTGGCCATGGCTATACCCGGGAATATCCGGTGGAGCAGTACTACCGCGACAACCGCCTGAACCCGATCCACGAAGGCACTCACGGCATCCAGTCGCTGGACCTGCTGGCACGCAAACTGACCCAGAACAAGGGTGCCGGACTGCGCCAGTTGCTCGGCCTGATCGAAGACAGCCTGCAACGCTCCACCGCCCATGCCTCCCTGGCCGAACTGCGCGCCCCGCTGGCAGAACTGCTGCAACGCCTGAAAACCACCACCCAGACCCTGCTCGGCGATCTGGGCGCGGGCAAGGTCAACGAAACCCTGGCCAACTCTGCGCTGTACATGAAGGTGTTCGGTCATACGGTGATCGGCTGGCGCTGGCTGGAACAGGCCATCCGCGCCGAGGAAGGTCTGGCCCGTGGCAACAGCGCCGACGAGGCCTTCTACCGCGGCAAGCTGCAGGCCGCCCGCTACTTCCTGATCTGGGAAGTGCCGGCCTGCCACCACGAACTGAATCTGCTGGATGCAAAGGATCAGACCTGCATGGAGATGCAGGACAGCTGGTTCTGACCTACCCGGGGCGTGCCCAGCACGCCCCCCACACCGAGGCTCGCAATGACGGTAGTGTGTGACGCCTCAAGTGCCGTGCGACTCCATATCCCCGTCATTGCGAGGAGCGCAGCGACGCGGCAATCCAGTGCATGCAGGCAACACCCAGGCCCATGGATTGCCACGCCTCTTCAAGGCTCGCAATGACGCGGCTTGCTACGCTCCCTGCAGCGACACTGGTCGCAGTTCAGCTGAAACCAGCGGGGCTTTCATTAGCCCCCATCGAGGTCTAACCTAGCAATCAGTTCACTCTGGATTGCCAGTTCATGCCTCGCCTGCCCTTGCTGTGTCTTCTGTTCATTTTCCAGCTGCTGCTTCTATCTGTGGCCAGCGCCCAGGAAAATGCCGACGAACTCAGCCCCATCGAAAAACTCCAGGCCGATATCGCCGCCCTGCCCGACAGCGGCCGCTCTGCCGCCGAACAGCAGCAGTTTCAGGAGGCCTGGCAGCAGAGTCTGAGCGCCTTGCAGCAGTCCGCATCCCTGCGTGAGCAGCAGACCAGTCTGCAGGCCACGCTGGATCAGGCGCCGGAGCAGCTACGCGATCTGCAGCGTCAGCTGGACAGTCTGCAACCGGCCAACGCCGAGCGTCTGCGCCAACAGTTTGCCAACAGCAGCCTGCAGGCGCTGGATGCCACCCTCGGTGATCAGGTGGCGCGCATGTATGACTGGCAGAACGAGCTGACCGCGATCAACAGCGAGCTGATCTCCGCCGAAACCCGCCCGGAGAAGACCCAGAGCCGGATCTCGGCCAACCAGTCCCGCTCCAGCGAGCTCAACGAACGTCTGCGCCAGCTGCAACGCCAGCCGAGCACCCCCCTGAACCAGGCCCGGGAACAGGCGCTGCAGGCCGAGCTGGCGCAGCTGGAGCTGGCCAACTCGCTGCTGCGCCAGCAGCTGTCAGCCAACAACACCCTGCTCGATCTGGCCAACGCCAAACGCCGTCTGCTGCTCGCCAAGCTGAACAACATCGAGAATGAAATCAACGCGTTGCAGGACATCATTGATGACAAGCGGCGCAGCCTGTCCGAGCAGGTGATCAGCGATACCACCGCCGAGTCCAGCCAGATCAGCAACCATCAGCTGCTGCATGGGCAGAGCCTGAGCAACCAGCGGATCAGCGAGGAGCTGCTGTCCGCCTCCAACCAGATCAGCACCCTGTCGCGGCGCAATATCCAGACCACCCAGCAGCTCGACTACCTGACCCAGCTGGAAAGCGCGCTGGATCAGCAGATCAGTGTGCTGGAGGGCAGCCTGCTGCTGTCGCGTATCCTGCATCAGGAGAAACAGGCATTGCCGGATGTGCGGATCGACCGCTCACTGACCGATTCGGTTGCCGACATGCGCCTGCGCCAGTTCGAGATCAATCAACTGCGCGAACAGCTGCGCAATCAGGAGGCCTACCTCAACCGCCTGCTCAGGCAGGTGCCGGAGGAACAGCGGGAGCCGCTGCGGGCTGACCTGCAACAGCTGATCCGCAGCCGGGTCACCCTGGTGGAGCAGCTCAGCAGCCATATCAATACCCTGCTGGGCGAGGCGGTGGCCCTGCAGATCAATCAGGATCAGCTGCAGCAGCTGGGCACCAAGCTGCGCCAGACCATCGACGACCAGCTGTTCTGGGTAGCCAGCAACCCACCGATCAACCGCACCTGGGTACTCAGTCTGCCGAAACAGATACTGGTGCAGCTACAGGAGCTGCAACCGCTGGCCCAGACCCAGCGCCTGCTGCTGACGCTGAAAGACAACCCCGGCTGGCTGACGCTGCTGCTGGCCCTGGCGGCGATCCCGCTGGCGCTGCGCAGACTGCTCGGCAGCCGCCTGCAGCAGTTGCACGAGCAGGTCGGGCACTATCGTCTGGACAGCCAGCGCACCACGCCGATGGCCCTGCTGCTGACCGCTGCCCAGGTGCTGCCACTGCCGATCCTGCTGGCCGGGGCAGGTTTCGGGCTGTGCTTTGGTGATACTCCGGCCATGCCTACCCTCGGGCAGGCGCTGATGCATCTGGCCGTCGGTTGGTTCGTGCTGCACCTGCTGTACCGGTTGTTCGATCCGCAGGGCATCACCCGACGGCATTTTCGCTGGTCGGCGGAGAAGGTCTCACGGCTGCGGCGGCTGATCCGGCAACTGGCCTGGGTGTTGCTGCCCATGGTATTGATCATCAGTCTGGGCACCACCAACCCCGAGCATCTGGACAAGGACGTACTGGGCCGCCTGGTGATGATCATCACCCTGAGTCTGTTCAGCCTGCTGGTCGGGCAGTTCATGCGCCGCAGCGAGCCGTTGAACAACTCCCGGGTGTTCCATGGCGGTGCCTCGCTGATACTGATCGTCACCCCGCTGGTGCTGACGGGCATGACCATCTGGGGTTACCACTACACCGCCATCCGCCTGGCCGACCGGATGATCGACACCCTGTACCTGATCACCGCCTGGATGCTGCTGCAGGGCATGGTGGTGCGCAATCTGCGGGTTGCCGGTCGGCATCTGGCCTACCAGCGGGCGATCAGCAAGCGCCAGAGCGAAGAACAGCACAACGGCACGCCCAACGACACGCCGCTGGAGATTCCCGAGCTGAAACTGGAGCAGATCAACCAGCAGTCATTGCGGCTGGGTCGTCTGGCGCTGCTGATCCTGTTCAGCGTACTGGTGTACCTGGTCTGGTCTGACCTGATCAGCGCCGCCTCCTATCTGGAGTCCATCACCCTCTGGGAATACAACAGCGGCACCGCGGACAACCCGCTGATGAAGCCGCTGAGTGCCGGCGACCTGGTCGGTGCCTTCATCATAGTGGCGCTGACCATCGCCTTGGCGCGCAACCTGCCGGGTCTGCTGGAAATACTGGTGCTGTCGCGCATGGATCTGCGCCAGGGCAGCAGTTACGCCATCACCACCCTGCTCAGCTACCTGATTGTCAGCATCGGCATCATCGGCTTTCTGGCTACCCTCGGGGTCAGCTGGAACAAGCTGCAATGGCTGGTCGCCGCCCTGGGTGTCGGGCTGGGTTTCGGTCTGCAGGAGATCTTTGCCAACTTCGTTTCCGGGCTGATCATCCTGTTCGAGCGGCCGGTGCGCATCGGCGATGTGGTGACCATCGGCAACCTGTCGGGCACGGTCAACCGTATCCGCATCCGTGCCACCACCATCACCGACTTCGACCGCAAGGAAATCATCGTCCCGAACAAGACCTTCGTCACCGAGCACCTGATCAACTGGTCGCTGTCCGACACCGTGACCCGGGTCACGGTGAAAGTCGCCGTGGCCAACGGCTCGGATGTGGAGCTGGTGCGCAAACTGTTGCTGCAGATCGCCCGGGACAACCCCCGGGTGCTGGAAGATCCGGAACCGCTGGTGTTCTTCCTCGACTTCAATGATCACCGCCTGGAACACGAGCTGCGCATGCATGTGCGCCAGCTCGCCGACCGCAACCCGGCCATCGATGAAACCAACCGCGAGATCGACCGTCTGTTCGCCGAACACGACATTGAAATCGCCTCCCGGCAGATGGACGTCAACCTGATCAACAGCGCGGGCCTGCAGCAACTGGTCAGCAGCCGCCGGGAATAACAGGCGCAGCTTGCGCGGTAGCGCGGGGAAAACGCACAATACGGCTTTTCCCGCGCACCGAGCCATCACCATGCCAAAAGCCGCCGACCTGAAGAAAGGCCAGATTGTCCAGATCAACAACCAGCCCTATATCGTCTCGCAGATCGATATCAAGAGCCCGTCCTCACGCAGCGGCACCACGCTGTACAAGATCCGCTTCAACCACGTGCAGAGCGGGCAGAAGCTGGAGCAGAGTCTGACCGGGGATGACATGCTGGCGACTATCGACTTCCAGAAGCGCGCCATCCAGTTCCTCTATCAGGATGCCGATGGCTACACCTTCATGGATAACGAGGACTTCAGCCAGTTCACCCTGAACCCCTCGGCGCTGGAAGAACAGATTCCCTATCTGTACGACGGCATCCAGGGTCTGTATGGTCTGGTGGTCGAGGGCAACCTGATCGGTGTCGAGCTGCCCGCCGTGGTGGAAATGGCCATTGCCGAGACGCCACCGGCGATCAAGGGCTCCTCGGCCAGCGCTCGCACCAAGACCGCCCACTTTGCCAGCGGTCTGGAAATCCAGATCCCCGAATACCTGGAAACCGGTGAGGTAGTACGCATCAACACCGAATCCGGCAAATACATGTCCCGCGCCTGAGGTTTACCCATGTCCACCGACGCCCTGATCATCGAGTCTCCAAATCCTGCCGACGCCTGCGTCATCTGGTTGCACGGCCTGGGGGCGGATCGTTACGATTTCGTGCCCGTGGTCAAGGCGCTGGAACTGCCCGCCGACCACGGCGTGCGCTTCATCTTCCCGCAGGCACCGACCCGCCCGGTGACCATCAACGGCGGCTTCCCGATGCCCAGTTGGTTCGACATTCTGGCGATCAGCCCGCAGCGGGTGATGAACCTGCAACAACTGGACGAATCGGTGGCCATGGTCCGTGGTCTGGTCGAGCAACAGCTGGCTGAAGGGATCCAGGCCGAACGCATCGTGCTGGCCGGGTTCTCCCAGGGTGGCGCGATTGTCATGCGCGCAGCAGTGGATTCGCAGTTGCCACTGGCCGGGGTCATGGCTCTGTCGACCTACGGGCCGAGCCTGGAAGAGGCCTTGCAGCAGCATCAGGGCCCGCGCCTTGATGTGTTCTTCGCCCACGGTGAGCACGACGACATACTGCACCCGCAGCTCGGCCGTCAGGCCCATGATCTGCTCGCAGCGGCAGGCCACACGACCCGCTGGCATGCCTATCCCATGGCCCACGAGGTCTGCCCACAGGAGATCAGCGACATCCGCCAGTGGCTGACCGGCCGTCTGGGACTTCGCTAACCGTCTGGCTTGCTTTACACTGCTCGATGATTCCATATCACATCGAGAGACTATTGTGCTCAAGGCACTGAAAAAATTATTCAAACCGGGCAACACACCGGCTCCCCACCAGGCTTCGCATATCGAGCCTGCCGCCGCTCCGGTGGCACCGGTCAGCACCACGCCGGCGCCCGCCGCACACAAGGTTCGGCCTGACACCAGCCAGGAGCAGCACGGACCGAAGGAAGGTCGTCAGCGCCAGCGGCGGCAGAAGAGCCGTGCGCCCAAGCCGCCGGTCACGCCCTGGTCGATTGATGATTTCGTGGTCGAACCCGCCGAGGGCAAGACCCGCTTCCATGACTTTCCGTTGCCGCCCAGCCTGATGCGCGGCATTCAGGATGCCGGATTCAGCTACTGCACGCCGATCCAGGCCCAGGTACTGGGCAGCACCCTGCTCGGCCACGACGCCATCGGCCGCGCCCAGACCGGCACCGGCAAGACCGCCGCCTTCCTGATCTCGACCATCACCCAGCTGCTGGAAACCCCGCCGCCGGATGAGCGTTACATGGGCGAGCCCCGGGCGCTGATCATCGCCCCGACCCGCGAGCTGGTGATGCAGATTGCCAGCGATGCCGAAGGCCTGACCAGGCACTGCGGGCTGAATGTCATGGGCTTTGTCGGCGGCATGGATTACGACAAGCAGCTCAAGCAGCTGGAGCGCAAGTACTGCGACATCCTGGTGGCCACCCCCGGCCGTCTGCTGGATTTCTGCAACCGTGGCGAAGTGCATCTGGATCTGGTCGAAATCCTCATCCTCGACGAGGCCGACCGTATGCTGGACATGGGCTTCATCCCCCAGGTGCGCCAGATCATCCGCCAGACCCCGCGCAAGGGCGACCGCCAGACCCTGCTGTTCTCCGCCACCTTCAGTGATGACGTGATGAACCTGTCCCAGCAGTGGACGGTCGAACCGGCGATTGTCGAGATCGAACCGGAACGCCCGGCCTCGGAAAACATTACCCAGAAGGTCTACGCGGTCAGCGGCAGCGACAAGTACAAGCTGCTGTACAACCTGGTCACCCAGCTGGAACTGGACCGGGTCATGGTGTTTGCCAACCGCAAGGACGAGGTGCGCCGCATCCAGGAACGCCTGATGCGCGACGGCATCGACGCCGCCCAGTTGTCCGGCGACGTGCCGCAGAACAAGCGGGTACGCACCCTGGAGAACTTCCGCGAGGGCAAGCTGCGGGTACTGGTCGCCACCGATGTGGCCGGTCGCGGCATCCATATCGACGGCATCAGCCATGTGATCAACTACACCCTGCCGGACGACCCGGAGGATTACGTACACCGTATCGGCCGTACCGGGCGGGCCGGGGCCAAGGGCACCTCGATCAGCTTCGCTGGTGAGGATGACGCCTTCCAGCTGCCGCCGATCGAAGAACTGCTGGGCGCCAAGCTGGAGTGCATCCCGCCGGAAGAGGAGCTGATCAAGGCAGTGCCCAGACGCCAGCGCAGCGCAGAGGAGAAAGCCGCCAACGACGCCATGGAAGCCGAACAGGCCGCCGCAGCCGCCGCCAACCGCAAGCGCTCCAGCGGCAGAGACAGCCGCCGGCCGCGGCGCTGATCGCGCCGCTCTGATACATGGGTTGTCGAGCCCCCGCTCGACGACAGGGGCGACTGGCGTAGCGCAGGTGCGCTACACCCCAGGAGGAGCTGCCTGGGAACGTCGAGCACCAGCTCGATGGGCGGAGCCGACCGACGCACGCCGGACGAGCTGGTGCTCGTCCCTCCCAGACAAAATAATCGCCTATTCATCCTGCCACGCTTGAAGCTGTCACATTTTCCGCGTTATATGTGAAGCAACCGACCAATGCCCGTCAGTAATCCACTGATACCGTCGGGTAATGTGAGTCGGCTCTGTGGACTGCCAGGCGCAGCTCGTCGCCTGCGACAGCCGCAAAACGGCCATTAGCGAGGTACAGCCCATGGAAGCGTGCGGAGCGACCCGACACACCTTCTACGTCCTTGATACCAACGTCCTGATCCACGACCCCAACGCCCTGCTCAATTTCGAAGAACACCACGTCATCATCCCGATGACCGTCCTTGAAGAACTCGACAAGCTCAAATCCGGCAAGACCTCCACCGCCGCCGACTGCCGTCAGGCCATCCGTCTGATCGACCACACCCTGGCCGATGCACCAGCAGAGCTGGTCGAGACCGGGGTGCCGATCCAGCGCGGCAAACTCGGGCCGAACGGCACCCTGGCCATCCTCATGGACAAGGCGCCGATACCCGCCCACTGCCTGCCCAACGACCTGAACGACAACAAGATCATCAACCAGCTGTGCCAGTTGCAGATCCGTCACCCGGATGGGCGCATCGTACTGGTATCCAAGGACATCAACATGCGGCTCAAGGCCCGGGCCTGCGGCATAGATGCGGAGGACTACCACACCGACCAGCTGCTGGATGACATCAACCTGCTGGCCCGGGGTTACCACCAGATCGAGGGCTCCTTCTGGGATCGCGCCAGCAAGGTGGAAACCCGTCAGCTCACCGGCCAGACCATCCACGATGTGCAGCTGATCGACAATCTCCCGGCCCTGCATATCAACGACTTCATCCTCGACGATCAGGGCTTTGTCGGGCAGATCAAGGCGGTGGACGGGGTCAATCTGCGGGTACTGGACATGCACCGCGAACCGCTGATGCATCAGGAGGCCTGGGGACTGAAGCCACGGGACATCTTCCAGGCGCTGGCCATGCACGCCCTGCTCGATCCGGACATCCATCTGGTCAACCTGACCGGCGCGGCGGGCTCGGGCAAGACCATCCTGGCGCTGGCGGCGGCCATCGAGCAGACCATGGTCAGCAAGACCTACCGGCGCATCATCGCCACCCGCAGCACCCAGGGGCTGGATGAGGATATCGGCTTCCTGCCGGGCACCGAGAAGGAAAAGATGGAACCCTGGCTGGGCGCCATTACCGACAACCTCGAAGCCCTGCACATGGACGATGAATGCACCCACGGCAGCGTGGAATACATCCTCGACCGGGTGCCGCTGCAGTTCAAGTCGCTGAACTACATCCGCGGGCGCAGTTTCCAGCAGAGCTTCATCCTGATCGACGAGAGCCAGAACCTCACCCCGCACCAGATCAAGACCATCATCACCCGCGCCGGCAACGGCTCCAAGGTGGTCTG
>JAAYHO010000007.1 GCA_012735335.1 Gammaproteobacteria bacterium | reverse complement strand
GGCTAGGCTCTGGGCTGACAATTACAATAATTCAGCGAGCGCTATGTATGTGCAAATCCTTATTTATGGGGGTGGCTTTGGCTTCTGTTCTGATTTCCCAGGTGGGTGCGGTGGAGTTGCCCGATCCCGAGTCTGTGCGTACCGATCGTCTGCAGTTGATGCAGGGTTTTCCTCCGGTTGCGGATAAGCAGATCACCCTGGCGTCCTTCATGCGGCCCTATCCCAATCCGCGCTGGAGCTTTCATCATGCCCGTGAGTTCTTTTCGTCCCGCCGGGTGGCGCGGGGTAACGAGGGGGTGTATGTGCTGCCCCGGGAGCAGGGCAGGGAGCAGCAGATTGCCGGGCTGACCTTTGCTGCGCCGGATGGGCGGCAGATGACCTTTGGGCAGTATCTGGATGAGACCTATGTGGATGGGGTGCTGATCATGCAGCACGGCAAGGTGCTGTTCGAGCAGTATCAGGCCGGGGTGGATGAGCTGCAGCCGCATATTCTGTGGTCGGTGACCAAGTCGGTGGTGGGGCTGCTGGCGACGCAGTTGATCGCCGAGGGGCAGTTGGATGCCGAGGCGCTGGTTACCGACGTTATTCCTGAGCTGGAAAGCAGCGGCTGGCGCGGGGCGACGGTGCAGCAGGTGCTGAACATGACGGCGGATATCAATTACAGCGAGGTGTACGCCGATCGCGATTCCGATGTGATGAAGTATTCGCTGGCGGCGGGGATGGCGCCGGTGCCCCATGACTATGCGGGGGCGCGGGATATCTACAGTTATCTGCCGACCATTGGTCAGGGCGAGGATGAGCCGGGCGTGGCCTTCCGTTACCGCACGACCCATACCGAGGTGCTGGGCTGGATTCTGCGCCGGGTGAGCGGGCTGTCGACCGCTGCGCTGATCGAGCAGCGTATCTGGAGCAAGCTGGGGGCGGAGCAGGATGGCTACATGCTGCTGGACTCCAAGGGCACCGAGTGGGCCGGGGCGGGTTTCAACGTGACCCTGCGCGATCTGGCGCGATTTGCCGAGATGGTGCGTCTTGATGGGCAGTTCAACGGCCAGCAGATCATCAGCCCGGAGGTGGTGCAGACGATCCGTGAGGGCGCTGACCGGGAGGCGTTCAAGGCTGCTGGTCGCGACTTCCAGCCGGGGTATTCCTACCGCAACCAGTGGTGGATCAGCCACAATCCGGACGGCGCGATTGAAGCCCTGGGCATCCACGGCCAGATGATCCACATCAACCCGGCAGTCGGCCTGGTCATGGTCCGCCAATCCTCTCATCCCATAGCCAGCAGCGCAGCGACCATGCCGCTGAGTATTCCGGCGATGGCGGCGTTGGCGGATTTGTTGCGGTAGTTTTATGGGGGTGTCGAGTTCCATCTCGACACAGGGTGGCTGCTAGATACCCCAACTTGCCGGGATGGAACCCGGCACTCCATTGCTGGTATATCCCTGGGAGGGACGAGCACCAGCTCGTCCGCGGTGTGCCGGCAGCTTCGCTCATCGAGCTGGTGCTCGACGTTCCCGGGGTGGAACCCCGCACTCCAGTTTGAGAGCCAGTTCAGAGCCGGTCTGCGGCCCCTGTCACAGCGCTGGCATCGCGCTACTGTTCTCGCCTCGCTGACTCTGCAATCCTGCCCTGCATTCCAACAGTTATTGCATGGGGTGCGCCAATGGCGTACATTTGTCTGTGATTTTTATTGAAACGCCCGTTTTTACCAAGCGCTTGAGTGGGCTGCTTGATGATGACAGTTATGCCGCATTCCAGCGGCAGTTGGCTGTCCGGCCTGAGGCCGGCGATGTAATAGAGGGAGCGGGTGGTATTCGCAAGATTCGTGTGGCTTCCCAAGGTCATGGGAAGCGTGGTGGGTCGAGAGTGATTTACTATCATTTTTCATCGTCAGATCAGATTGCGTTGTTGCTGATCTATCCAAAAAACGAAAAAGATGATCTGACTCCAGATGAATGCAAGATACTCAAACGTATTATTGAGCAGTGGAGGTAATCGTTATGGGTAAATTCTTCGACGATTTACTGGAAAGTGTCCAGCAGATGGATGAAATTCAACGAGGGGAGCGCCAGTCCTCTCGTGAGTTCTTTGTCGATGCACTGAAGGTGCGAGAGATTCGTCAGAGGACGGGGCTGAGTCAGGCAAAATTTGCCGCTGTGATTGATGTGCAGCTGGCTACTCTGCGCAACTGGGAGCAAGGTCGACGTGAGCCTACGGGGCCAGCTAAGGCCTTGTTACGCGCTATCCACAATGACCCCGAACACGTACTGCGAGCATTGGCCTATTGATGTCGGGAGTGTCGAGCACCAGCTCGTCTGCGGTGTTTCGGGCGACTCCGCTCATCGAGCTGGTGCTCGACGTTCCCGGGGGATGGAACCCGGCACTCCATTCAGAGCAGCGCTGCTTTGGCCTGGTTCTCCAGTTCGTTCTTCAGCGAGGGGGCGATGTTGAGTTGGCGGGCCAGTTCGTCGAGGTAGGCGCGTTCCATATAGCTTTCCTGGTCGATGACGATCAGGCTGGCCAGGTACATTTCTGCGGCGATTTCCGGTGTTCTTGCGGCACGGGCCACTTCGGCGGGCTCCAGCGGTCGGCGCAGTTGTTCGTCAAACCAGCGTTGTACCTGGGTATCGGTGGTCAGCTTGCTGATCGCATCGTCGATGAACTGGCGTTCGCGGTCGTCGATATGTCCGTCAGCCTTGGCCGCGCCGATCAGTGACAACAGGATGGCTTCGCTGTGCTGCTCGATTTCAGCGGGTGGCACGCGGTCAACGGTGCGCAGTTGCGGCTCTGCTGCGGTGCTTCCGGCCTGCTGCTGTTGCTGCCAGTTGCTGTAAGCCTTGTAGGCGACCAGCCCGAGTGCGGCCAGGCCGCCGTAGGTGGCTACCTTGCCGGTCATCTTGCGTGCCTTCTTGTTGCCCAGCAGCAGGCTGATCGCCGCGCCACCGAGTACCCCGCCGCCGACGCCGCCAAGCACGCCATCCAGCGGCGAGCCTTTGCTCTGACTGCCCGACGGGGCCGAGCCCTGATTCTGCAGCATTCCCTTGCCGGCACTGAGTAATTGGTCCAACAGGTTTCGTGTGTTCATGCCAGCTCTTTTCAAGTGAGGTCGAATATGCCTTGTGATTCTAGAACCTCAAGCCGCCCGCGTCACTGGCATCTGCGGCGGCAGGCGCCAGAGGGCAGTGAGGCCGATCAGCAGGCCGCCGAGGCCGAGGATGCCGCCCACCAGACCGACGTTGGCCAGCCCCAGGTGACTGGTGACCTGGCTGCCGAGCAGGGCTCCGGCGCCGATGCCCAGGTTGTACAGCCCGGAGAACAGCGACATGGCCACGTCCGTTGCGTCGGAGGCGATGCGTAGTACCCGTGATTGCAGCGCCAGGGTGAGGGTGAGAATGGCCGCGCCCCAGATGAAGCACAGTATGCCCAGCGTCCAGATACTGACCGCCGAGGCCAGCAGCAACAGCAGGCTGAAGGTCAGTGCCAACATGCTGCCGACCAGTACGCTGCGCGGGTGATAGGGGCTGCAGCGGCTGAAGATCAGCGCCCCGGCCAGTCCGGCGGCACCGAAGACCAGCAGCAGCCCGGTGATCTTGTTACCGGTCAGTCCGGCAATCTCCCGCACGAAGGGTTCTATATAGCTGTACGCGGTAAACTGTGCGGTCACGCAGATGACCACCAGCGCATACACCACCATCAGCGCCGGGCGTCTGATCAGCATCGGCAGGCTGCTGAGCGATCCGCTGTTCTGACTCGGCAGCACCGGCAGCAGGCGTGCCAGCACGCCCATGGTCAGCAGGGCGACTACGCCGATCCCGAGGAAGGTTACCCGCCAGCCGATCATCTCCCCGACCAGACGACCCAGCGGAATCCCCAGTACCATGGCCAGCGTGGTGCCGGTGGCCAGCAGGCCCAGTGCCTGCGCCTCCCGACCGAGTGGGGCAACGCGCACGGCCAGTGAGGCGGTGATCGACCAGAACACCGCATGGGCCAATGCGATGCCGACACGGCTGATCACCAGCACGCTGTAACTCCAGGCGACGAAGGACAGCAGGTGGCTGAGGATGAACAGGATGAATACCCCCATCAGCAGCCGTCGCCGCTCGATATTGCGCGTCAGCAGCATCAGCGGCAGGGAGGTCAGCGCCACCAGCCAGGCATACACGGTCAGCATCAGCCCGACCTGTTCCGGCAGCATGCCGAAGCTGGCGCTGATATCAGTCAGCAGCGCCACCGGGGCAAACTCGGTGGTGTTGAAAATGAATGCAGCCAGGGCCAGGGCAATAACGCCAAGCCAACTGCCCTGCTGGGCGGTATTTGCAGTTGTCATGAAAACGGAACCGGAAGAGGGGAGCAGCGGCACGCCAAGGCGGGTGCCGCGAAGAGCTGCATTTTAGGAGCTGGAAGGAGCCCGGATCAAGTTAAAGGTTTTTAACTATTCCGCAGCAGAGGCCAGCACCGCCCGGTTGCGCCCGCTGTGTTTGGCCTGGTACAGCGCGGCGTCGGCGCGGCGCAGCAGTTGCTGGTAGTCCGGGTGGCCGTTGAAGACGGCCAGACCGAGGCTGGCGGTGAGTTGCAGGGTGGCGTCCTGGGGCAGGCGGAAGGTTTCTGCGGCGACCAGTTGGCGGATCTTTTCTGCGGCGCGCAGGGCACGGTTTTCGTCCACATCGACCATGATCATCAGAAACTCTTCACCGCCCATACGGAACAGGTAGTCCCCGGCGCGGCTCTTGTTCAGCATCAGGCTGGCGAACTGCTGCAGCACCAGGTCTCCGGCTTCGTGGCCGTAGCTGTCGTTGATGTTCTTGAAGTGATCCAGGTCCATGGACAGCACGGCGAAGCTGCTGCCGGATTCCCGGGCATAGGTGATCTGCCGGTTGAGCACCACCGACAGATACTTGCGGTTGAGCAGGCGGGTGAGAACGTCGCGCCCGGATTCCAGTTCGTTGTTCTGCTCGAACAGCAGGTCCAGGTGATAGGCGATGCTCTTGGCCTGCTCGCGCAGTTCGCGCAGCAGCTGCATGCCATTCTGCCCGTCGGCATCGCTCTGGCGCGCAGGGAACAGCGGTAGCAGTACGTCGTCAATACGGTTCATGGCATCGAGGATCAGCCCGGTTTCCACCGACCCCTCGAAACCATGGGCGCCCTTGTGGCGGAACCACAGGCCGAACTCCGATGCGCACAGGCGTGGCAACTGATCGGCGGCCAGGTTCATGGCCACGTCGAACATCAGCTGGTTTTCCCAGTCGAGCAGGGCGGCGCGCTGCTTTTCCTTTTCGCTGGCGATGTTCTGCGCCACGGCGAACAGCCGGTAGCTCTCCTCGGCCCGGGAGTTGCGGTCGTGGGAGCTGGAATAGGCCTGACTCATGACCTCCATGGCCAGGTCGATCAGGCTGGCGGCGAAGGGGGCGGCCATGGCTGCCTGCTCGGGGTGTTCCTGCTGCAGCTTGGTGATCAGATGATGCTTGAGCAGCCGTGCACCACGCAGGACCAGATGCACCGGGATGGAGATGCGCGCATGAACTTCGCCGATCTTGCTCTGGTGGGCGATGACTGACTGGATATCGGCGGCGTTATCCGTGGCGTACAGGTTGGTGATCCAGTTGGCCATGGACGCGCTGAGGCGGGTCTTCACTTCCTCGTGGGAAAGAAACTGCGCCGCTTCACGATGTTGCAACATGGCGGCATAGAAATGGGTAGCCAGCTCCTCCTTGTGCCGCTCCGCCGTTTGCACGGTCAGCTGACGGATGGAGGGTGGGTAGCTATCCAGCCGCTGTTGCCATTCGGAGGTCAACTCCTCCAGGGTCAGTCGGTACGCAGACATGGCAGGCTCGGTATATCAGGGAATTGCCGCCTATTTTTCCACAGAGCCCTCCATAAAAGCCACACCCTGCCCCAACGCAACGCAAAAACCTCAACTAGACTTGAAATGAACCAGTGTTGAGGGGGAATCATGAGGCTGCGTATCTGGCTGATTCTGGGTTTCTTGTCGCTGACACTGGTTGGCCTGGTCGGCTTCGAGTTCCGTTATGCCTGGTTCCAGTCCAGCTGGGTCAGTGAGTACGCCGACCGGCTTCATTACCAGCTGGGCGATGGTCAGAGCGAGGCTATCCGCTTTCCCGAGGCGGGGCCGTTCAACCAGCGGCTGGGTTACAGCCTGATTCCGCAATTGCAATCCGCGTTGCAGCGCCAGGGTTTTACTGTTGTACGTCAGACGCGCTTTTCCGATGAGCTGCTCGATTATGCCGGGCACGGACTGTTCCTGCCCTACGCGGAAAAGACCCACGCCGGATTGCAGGTGACCGATGCCCGGGGCGAGGTGGTCTACCAGTTCACTTATCCGCGCTTCGGCTATGCCGAGTTTGATGATATTCCGCCGCTGCTGGTTGATGCCCTGCTGTTTATCGAGGACCGTCACCTGCTCGATCCGACCCTGCCCCGGGCCAACCCGGCGGTGGACTGGCCACGGCTGGCCGGGGCGTCGATGAGCATGCTGGTCGGCAGCCTTGGCGGCAGCGGTCCGAGCCATGGTGCCAGTACCCTGGCCACGCAGATGGAGAAGTACCGCCACTCGCTGGAGGGCCGCACCCAGACGCCCATGGACAAGCTGCGGCAGATGGCCTCCGCCACCGTGCGCGCCTATATGCACGGCCCGGATACCCTGCAGGCCCGCCAGCAACTGGTGCGCGACTACCTCAATACTGTGCCGCTGGCGGCGGCCCCGGGGCATGGTGAGGTGCATGGTGTGGGCGATGCGCTGTGGGCCTGGTTTGCCGAGGATATCCAGCAGTTCAGCGACCGGCTCAACGGTCAGCAGGGCCTGCATGCCCAGGCTGTGGCGCTGCGTCAGGCACTGTCGCTGGTGATCGCCCAGCGCCGTCCGAGCTGGTATCTGTTTGACGGGCGGGGGGAGTTGCAACG
>JAAYHO010000071.1 GCA_012735335.1 Gammaproteobacteria bacterium | reverse complement strand
GCGACCGGCTCAACGGTCAGCAGGGCCTGCATGCCCAGGCTGTGGCGCTGCGTCAGGCACTGTCGCTGGTGATCGCCCAGCGCCGTCCGAGCTGGTATCTGTTTGACGGGCGGGGGGAGTTGCAACGGTTGGTGGACAGTCATGTGCGGCTGCTGGCCGCCCATCAGCGGATCGATGCCGAGCTGGCCCGGGCCGCACTGGCGACCGCTGTACAGTTCCGTGACTGGCAGCAGCAACCGCTGCTGGAGCCGACCGCCGCCGACAAGAGCGTCTGGGTTACTCGCAACCAGTTGGTGGGCCTGCTCGGGCAGCCGGCCTATGCGCTGGATCGACTGGACCTGCAGGTGCAGAGCACTTTGGATGCCCGGCTGCAGCGCCAGGTGGGGGATTTTCTTGAAGCGCTGGCCGATGATGCGGCAGCGGCCGAGGCCGGGCTGCTCGGCGAACGTCTGCTGTCCCCGCAACAGGCGGCCCAGGTGCGCTACAGCTTTACCCTGCTGGAGCGCACGGCGGACGGCAACCAGGTACGGGTGCAGACTGATACCAACGGTCTGCCGTTCGACCTGAACTCCGGCAGCAAGCTGGAGCTGGGCTCGACTGCCAAGTTGCGGGTGCTGACCAGCTATCTGGAGATCATTGCCGAGCTGCACGGCGAGTTGGCCGGTGCTGATGCCCAGACCCTGCAGACGGCCCGCACCCGGCGCGGTGATCCGCTGACCCTGTGGGCCGCAGACTACCTGCGCAGCCAGCCCCAGGCGACGCTCGAGCAGATGCTGGAGGCGGCGCTGCAACGGCGCTATTCCGCTTCGCCCCATGAGCAGTTCTTTACCGGCAGCGGGGTGCAGCGCTTCAGCAACTTCCGCAAGGAGGACGACAGGCGCAGGGTCAGCGTGCAGCAGGCGTTGCAGGAGTCGATCAACCTGCCCTATGTGCGGCTGCTGCGCGATGTGGTGCGCTACAGCCTGCACCAGCAGGTGGAAGATGCCGACAGCCTGCTGAGCAACGATCGCGATCCGCGCCGTCAGGCCTATCTGCAGACCTTCGCCGACCGGGAAGGGCGCATCTATCTGCAACAGTTCTGGCGGCGTCATGCCGGTCTGGATGAAGCGCAGCGCTTCGCCCGGCTGCTGAAACAGGTACAGCCGATCGCCGCGCGGCTGGCGGTGGTGCATCGGGAACTGTATCCGCAGGCCGATCTGGAGGCCTTCAGCAGCTTTATCGAGCAGCACGTGCGGGTGCCGCAGACCGCCGAGCGCATCGAGCGGCTGTATCGGGATTACGCCCCGGGCAGCTTCAATCTGAATGATCAGGGCTATATCGCCAAGGTGCATCCGCTGGAGTTGTGGCTGCTGGGTTATCTGCAGCAGCATCCGCAGGCAACCCTGGGCGAGATGCTTGCGGCCAGCGTCGAGCAACGTCAGGAGGTGTACCGCTGGCTGTTCCGCACCCGCCATGCCGGCGCTCGCAACACCCGCATCCGCATCATGCTCGAGCGCGAGGCGTTTGCCGCGCTGCACCAGCGCTGGCAGCGGGTCGGCTATCCCTTCCCGCAGCTGGTGCCGTCACTGGGCACCGCGCTGGGCAGCTCGGGGGACCGACCCAGCGCGCTGGCCGAGCTGATGGGCATCATCCTCAACGATGGCAAGCGCATTGGCGTGCAGCGCCTGAGCAGTCTGCACTTTGCCGCCGGTACCCCCTGGGAGACACGCTTCGAGCCGCAGCCCATGCCGGAGCAGCAGGTGCTGGCCCCGGAGGTCGCCGCTGCGCTGCGTAACGTCCTGTCGGCGGTGGTGCTGGATGGCACCGGGCGGCGCCTGCAGGGCGTGTTCACCGGCGCCAATGGCGAGCCGCTGCTGATCGGTGGCAAGACCGGCACGGGGGACAACCGCATCCACAGCTTCACCCGCGGCGGCGCGCTGGTGTCCAGCGAGGTGATGAACCGCACCGCCACTTTCGTGTTCTTTATCGGCCCCAATCACTTCGGCACCCTGACCGCCTTCGTGCCGGGTGAAGATGCCGAAGCCTTCCATTTCACCTCCGCCTTGCCGGCCCAGGTCCTGAAGGCTATGGCGCCGGTACTGAGCCCACACCTCAAACCCCATCCTGGCTCGGCCATGATGGCGGGCAACCGAGCACCATAGCCCCGGGTCTTGGTTTACACTGACCTCAACCGTTTTCCAGCCAAGGAAGTTTGATGAACAAACCCGGCCCGCTGCGCTTGCAGCCAGAACAGTTGACCGCACCCATCGACCTGGAGAGCCTGGGCTTTACCTCGACCGACGACCTGGAGCCGTTCAGGGGGATCCTGGGGCAGGACCGTGCCGTTGAAGCGATGCACTTCGGCGTGGCGATGAAGCGTGCCGGTTACAACATGTTCGTCATGGGCGAGCCGGGCACCGGACGCTTTTCCTATGCCATGCGCTATCTCAAGGCCGAAGCCAAGCG
This sequence comes from Gammaproteobacteria bacterium, assembly GCA_012735335.1. Classification (GTDB taxonomy): domain Bacteria; phylum Pseudomonadota; class Gammaproteobacteria; order Pseudomonadales; family Pseudomonadaceae; genus Halopseudomonas. The sequence continues at coordinate 3,963 of JAAYHO010000071.1, read as the reverse complement.
CATGCCGACGCCGCAGGACTGCGTCTATATCAACAACTTTGACGAATCACGGGAGCCCAGAGCGCTGCATCTGGCTGCCGGGACCGCCTCGCAACTGGTTGACGATATCGAGCAGCTGGTCGACAACCTGCTGGCGACCTTTCCGGCGGCCTTCGAGCACCCGGCCTTCCAGCAGCGCAAGAACGCCATCGACCAGCGCTTCAACCGGCGTTACGACAGCGCCATCGAGATCGTCGAGCGTCAGGCGCTGGAGCGCAATATCGTGCTGTACCGCGACGGTGCCACGCTGGCCTTCACCCCGATGCGTGACGGCAAGGGGCTGGACGACGCCGAGTTCGCTCTGCTGCCGGAGGCCGAGCGCGAACGCTATCACGCCGATATCAGCGAGCTGGAGGAGGTGCTCAACGAGGCCCTGTCCAGCCTGCCGCAGTGGAAGCGCGAGTCCAGCAACGAGCTGCGTGCGCTGAACGAGGAGGCCATCACCGAGGCCCTGCAACCGCTGCTCGATCCGCTGACCGAGCGCTACTGCGACAACCCGCAGCTGTGCGAGTACATCAATGCCATCCACCAGAATCTGCTCAAGGTGGTGGTCGAGCTGCTGGCCGACGAGCGCGCCGAGAGCCGTTCCGATGCGGTAAAGAAGGCCGCGCTGATCGATCATTACAGCCCCAACCTGGTCATCGAACATCGCGGCTCCCCCGGCGCGCCGGTGGTGCACGAGCCGCATCCTTCCTACGACAACCTGTTCGGCCGGGTGGAATACAGCTCCGAACAGGGCGCGCTGATCACCAGTTACCGCAACATCCGCGCCGGGGCATTGCACCGGGCCAATAACGGCTATCTGGTGATCGAGGCGGACAAGCTGCTGGCCGAGCCCTTCGTCTGGGATGCGCTCAAGCGCGCCCTGCATTCCCGCGAGCTGAAGATAGAGTCGCCCTGGGCCGACATCGGCCGCCTGACCACGGTGACGCTGACCCCGCAGGTGATTCCTCTGTCGGTCAAGGTGGTGCTGATCGGCTCGCGGCGGGCCTACTACCTGCTGCAGGATTACGACCCGGACTTTCAGGAGCTGTTCCGCGTACTGGTCGACTTCGACGATTACCTGCCGCGCACTCCGGACAGCATCGAGGGCATGGCCCAGTTGCTCAAGACCCGGGTGCAGGAGGAGGGCATGGCGCCGCTGAGCGTGGCGGCGGTGGCGCGCATCCTCACCTACAGCGCGCGGCTGGCGGAACACCAGCAGCACCTGTCGGCGAGCATCAGCGATATCTTCCAGCTGGTGGCCGAGGCTGATCTGGTACGCGAACTGGCCGGTGACCGCATGACCGATACCGCGCATATCGAACGGGCGCTGCTGGCCAAGGAGAACCGCAGCGGCCGGGCCAGCGCGCGGATCCGCGAGGACATGCTCTCCGGGGTGATCCTGATCGATACCGACGGTGCTGCGGTGGGCAAGTGCAACGGCCTGACGGTGCTGGCCATCGGCGACTCGGTGTTCGGTGTTCCGGCGCGTATCAGCGCCACTGTCTACCCCGGCAGCAGTGGCATTGTGGATATCGAGCGGGAGGTGAATCTCGGTCAGCCGATCCACTCCAAGGGGGTGATGATCCTCACCGGTTATCTGGGCAGCCGTTATGCCCAGGACCATGAGCTGGAGATTTCCGCGAGCATCGCGCTGGAGCAGTCCTACGGCTATATCGATGGTGACAGCGCCTCGCTGGGCGAAGTCTGCGCACTGATCTCGGCACTGTCCCGGGTACCGCTGCAGCAGTGCTTTGCCATTACCGGCTCGATCAACCAGTTCGGTGAGGTGCAGGCCATCGGCGGGGTCAACGTCAAGATCGAGGGCTTCTTCCGCCTGTGCCAGGCCCGTGGGCTGACCGGCAGGCAGGGCGTGATCATTCCCCGGGTCAACGTGCCCAACCTGATGTTGGACCAGGCGGTGCTGGATGCGGCCCGGGAGGGGCTGTTCCATATCTGGGCGGTGGATAACGTCGACCAGGCCCTGAGTCTGCTGGCCGGTGAGGATGCCGGTGCGCCGGACGAGCAGGGCAGCTTCCCGTCTGGCTCGATCAATGACCGGGTAGTGCAACGGCTCAAGGTGATCAACCAGCGCAATCAGCATGACGACAAGGATGGCCCCAGCGAAGCCCCGGGTATCGAGCCACTGCTCAAACCCTGACCAGCTCGCGCAAGCCCATATCCGGCCTGGCCTGGCGCACTCTTTCCCAAGACAGTGCACAGGGTTATCCACAGATTGTGTGGATGACCCTGGCAAGGACATTTTTACAGAGTTATGTCAATCGCCCGTTTCAGGAGAATGTGCGCAAGTGCACATTTTTCCCTGGGCAGCCGCTGCAACCCAGCAAGAATGCGGGTTTCAGCCGATATGGCCGCTCGCGACGCAACTTCTGCGGTAGATTGCCTGTTTTTTGAACGAATCTCGCAAGGCAGCGTCCCAGCTGGTCTGGCTGCACTTGCCACAAGCCTGCCCACAGAGTTATCCACAGCTTCTGTGGGTTATGGAGTGCCGGGTTCCACCCCGGCAACTTGGGTTTACAGCAGGCACGTTATGTCGAGATGGAACTCGACACTCCGGAGCCGCTCCGATCAGTGGGTTTCGCGGGTCGCGTTGAACTTGATCTCGGGCCAGCGCTCTTCCATCAGGCTCAGGTTGACCCGTGTGGGAGCCAGGTAGGTCAGGTGGCCGGCTCCATCTATGGCGAGGTTGTCGGTGGCCTTGTTGCTGAATTCTTCCAGCTTCTTCTTGTCGGTGGATTCGACCCAGCGTGCTGACCAGACGTTGATCGGCTCGTAGATGCACTCGACCTTGTACTCTTCCTTCAGGCGGCTGGCGACCACGTCGAACTGCAGTACCCCGACCGCACCGAGGATGATGTCGTTGTTGCGCTCGGGGAAGAACACCTGGGTGGCGCCTTCCTCGGCCAGTTCCTGCAGACCCTGGCGCAGCTGTTTGGACTTGAGCGGATCCTTCAGGCGTACCCGGCGGAACAGCTCCGGGGCAAAGTGCGGGATGCCGGTAAAGCTCATGTTCTCGCCAGCGGTGAAAGTGTCGCCGATCTGGATGGTGCCGTGGTTGTGCAGACCGATGATGTCACCACCGAAGGCTTCTTCCAGACGCTCGCGGTCGCTGGAGAAGAAGGTCAGGGCGTCGGCGATCTTGATGTCCTTGCCGATGCGCACATGGCGCATCTTCATGCCCTGCTCGTACTTGCCGGAGCACACGCGCATGAAGGCGATGCGGTCGCGGTGCTTGGGGTCCATGTTCGCCTGGATCTTGAACACGAAGCCGCTGAAGGCCGGCTCGGTGGGCAGCACCTCGCGCTCCTGGGTCATGCGCGGCAGGGGCGCCGGGGCCCAGTCGACAAAGGCGTCGAGCACATGGCTGACACCGAAATTGCCCAGCGCGGTACCGAAGAACACCGGGGTCAGTTTGCCCGCCAGGTACTCGTCCAGATCGAATTCGTGGCAGGCACCCTGGACCAGCTCCAGTTCGTCGACATAGCTGTCATAGGTGTCGCCCAGCAGAGCGCGGGCCTCATCGCTGTCCAGCCCCTGGATGATCCGGTCTTCGGTACGCTCATGGCCATGGCCCGGGGTGTAGACGTGGATGCAGTCGTTGGCCAGGTGGTAGACGCCCTTGAAGTCCCGGTAGCAGCCGATCGGCCAGGTGATCGGGGCGGCCTTGATGTCGAGTACTTCCTCGATCTCGTCCAGCAGCTCGATGGGGTCGCGGATGTCCCGGTCCATCTTGTTGACGAAGCTGATGATCGGCGTGTCGCGCAGGCGGCAGACGTTCATCAGGGCGATGGTCCGAGGCTCTACACCCTTACCGCCGTCGATCATCATCAGCGCGCTGTCCACCGCGGTCAGGGTGCGGTAGGTATCTTCGGAGAAGTCCTCGTGACCGGGGGTGTCGAGCAGGTTGATCATGTGCTCGCG
>JAAYHO010000511.1 GCA_012735335.1 Gammaproteobacteria bacterium | reverse complement strand
GTAGTTTTGATATGTTCGGGCCGTTGAGTCGCGAAAAGCGTATTTGTTGGCAATAATATAAGCATTAATCAGGTTGATAAGTTTTTTTGCTTTGCCTTGCCTGAATTTTTGAACAATCCTTGCCCACTCCATGTTATGGATTCAAACAATCAAAGGAGTGCCTAATGAAAACTGTGGCCCAGGTAATCCAGACCAAGCAGATCAAGCAGGTGCATACGGTGGATGCGGATGACACCGTACTCAATGCCTTGCAGGTGATGGCCGATCATAATATTGGTGCACTGCCGGTGACCGAGAATGGCAAGGTGATCGGTGTGGTCAGTGAGCGCGACTATGCGCGCAAGTGTGTGCTCAAGGGTCGGGCTTCGGTGGGCACCATGGTGCGTGAGATCATGAGCAGCCCGGCGATCAGCGTGAACTCGAAAATGAGCGTTCAGGAATGCCTGTCGCTGATCACCGATCGCCACCTGCGTCACCTGCCGGTACTGGAAGACAACCAGCTGGTGGGTCTGGTGTCCATTGGTGACCTGGTCAAGGAAACCATCGCCGAGCAGGAACAGCTGATTCGCCAGCTGGAGCAGTATATCCGCGGCGAAGTCTGATCACACCGCTGAAAGCGACGGCACTCCATACGCTTTCAGCGGCGCTCTGATGGGTCAGTTGCTGTCCAGACTGCCCATATCAATGACAAAGCGGTACCGCACATCCCCCTTGAGCATGCGCTCGTAAGCTTCGTTGATATCCTGGATCGGGATCATTTCGATGTCCGAGACGATATTGTGCTCGGCGCAGAAATCCAGCATCTCCTGGGTCTCGGCAATGCCGCCGATCAGTGAACCAGCCAGCTTGCGGCGTTTGAAGATCAGCCGGAATACCTCGGGCGATGGATGCGGCTCGGCCGGTGCGCCGACCAGGGTCATGGTGCCGTCACGCTTGAGCAGGGACAGCAGGGCGTTCAGGTCATGCGGTGCAGCCACGGTGTTGAGGATGAAATCCAGGCTGTTCATCGCCCCGAGCATCTGCTTGGCATCGGTGGAGATGATCACTTCATGGGCACCCAGGCGCAGGGCGTCATCGCGCTTGTTCGGGGAGGTGGTGATCAGCACCACATGCGCGCCCATGGCCCGGGCCAGCTTCACTCCCATGTGGCCGAGTCCGCCGAGGCCGACCACGCCGACCTTCTGCCCGGGGCCGACGCTCCAGTGACGCAGCGGTGAGTAGGTGGTGATACCGGCGCAGAGCAGCGGCGCCACGGCGGCCAGGTTATCGGTATGGCGGATATGCAGGACGAACTCCTGACGTACCACGATGGTATCCGAGTAACCACCATAGGTATTTTCTGCGCCACCCAGCGAGGAGCCGTTGTAGGTGCTGGTAAAACCATTGTCACAGAACTGCTCCAGCCCCTCGGCGCAGGATGGGCAATGCTGGCAGCTGTCGACCATGCAGCCGACACCGACCATGTCGCCGACCTTGAACCCGTCCACCTGATCGCCGACGGCAGCCACCCGGCCGACAATCTCGTGCCCCGGTACCGACGGGAACAGCGTATTACCCCAGTCGTTGCGGGCGGTATGCAGGTCCGAGTGGCATACGCCGCAGTAGAGAATGTCGATCTGCACATCTCCGGCACCCAGTGCCCGGCGCTCGAACTGGAAGGGCTGCAAGGGTTGGTCACCGCTGTGCGCGGCATAGCCCCTGGTCTTGATCATCGATTTGCTCCTGTTGTTATCCGTTATCGCGATGGCTCAGCATAGGCCAATTGCTGTTACAAGTAAGCCTGGCTGATTGAAAAGCTTGAATTTTCCGCCGGGCCGACCGTCTCAAACGGTGGGTATAACGGGTGTGAGGCGAGCCATGTCGTTTCTGCAATTGCGCGACGCCGGGGTCTGGGTGGTGCTCAGGGATACGGCCAAAGGGTTCAGTGAGCATGACCTGTCCACCTATGCTGCCGCACTGGCCTACCGCGCGCTGTTTTCCATCTTCCCTTTCATCCTCTTTCTGCTGGCGTTGCTGGGCTTTCTGCATCTGCCCAGCTTTTTTGGCTGGTTGCGCGAGCAGGCGGCCCTGCTGTTGCCGCCGGTTGCGATGGAGCAGGTGGATCCGGTGATTGACCAGTTGCAGCAGAGTCAGGGCGGGCTGATGTCCGTCGGTATCCTGCTGGCACTGTGGACCGCTTCCATCGGTATCCGCTCGCTGATGAATGCGATGAACCGGGTCTACCAGGTCGAGGAAAGTCGTCCGGGCTGGAAGCTGATACTGCTGTCGGTGGCCTATACCGTGGGGCTGGCGGTGATGTTGCTGCTGGCGGCGGGCTTCATGACCCTGGGGCCGCAGATCATGAACTGGCTGGCTGCGCAGGTCGGCATGGAGCAGATACTGGTCAGTCTCTGGACCTGGATGCGCTGGCCGCTGGCGATCCTGCTGATGATGCTGGCGGTGGCCTTGATCTATTACGCCACGCCGGATGTGGAGCAGGATTTCCGCTTCATTACCCCGGGCTCGGTGGTGGCGGTGATTATCTGGCTGGTCGCCTCCATCGGCTTCGGCATCTATGTGCAGAATTTCGCCAACTACAATGCCACCTACGGCAGCATCGGCGCCATCATTGTCCTGCTGCTGTATTTCTACATCTCGGCGGCGGTGCTGCTGCTCGGGGCGCAGTTGAACGCGACCATCGAGCATGCCTCCCGCGCGGGCAAGGATGTCGGGGAGAAGCAGCTGGATGAGTGACTGTCGGGTAACCGCCGCTCAGCGGCAGTTACCGGCCTTGCGATAGCCCTGCTGCTGAGCTGCTGCCTCGCTGTCAAACCAGCGGATGTTGTTGGCGCCCACCTGGGTGTAACCGGGGCAGCCCTGGGGCAGGTGATAGACCTTGCTGCGCTGGTTGCCCTTGATGCGGGTGTCGGCTGGTGCTGGTTGCTGCCGGGCCGGTACGGCACTGCTCAATCCGGCGCTGCTGTTGCGGTGGTTCAGCGTCCATTGTCGCTCGCCGCTGACAAAAGGGTTGCCGTGGCCCATCAGGCGGCTGATGCGCCGGTCGCGTTCCTGTTCCCAGTTGCTGACCGGAAACTGGTTATCCCAGGCCATGAACAGACGCTGCTGACCGGCTGACATGCGCAGGTTGTAGTGGTCATGCATATAGAACCAGACCCGGGCGATCTGCCCTTTCACCTCGTCCCGGGGTTCTACCGTGCGTTCGCTGAACTCCACCTTGAAATCGCACTGGCCGTGGCGGTACGAGCTGCCCGGCAGCAGGCCGAAGCGGAAGTTGCTGCGATCGGCGTTGAGCTCACCCACCGCCGGGGTGAGGTTATGCAGGTTGGCTTCCATGGCATTGAACACCGGGTCGCTGCTCTTGCAGTTGCTGCGTCCGCCTTGCTGCCAGCACTGGCGCTGCTGACCGAACAGTGAGGCCGGGACGATATGCTCCCACTCGATCCGCTCGGCGCGGTTGGGTTGGGCGCGGGTCTGGTAACCGCAGCTGCCATGGTCGATCCGACCGCCGGAGCGGCCGGTCCACTGCCATTGGCAACCACAATAGAAGGAGCCGTGCTCGTTACGGTCATGGTAGACCTGCTGACGGGCCAGCACCTTGGCGGCTTCGAAGCTGGTGGGTGCGGCAAGAACGGCGGGAAGATGGAAAATACAGGCAATAACAGCCAGAACGGTACGACAGGATCTGAACATTGAACAACTTATAGCAATGGAGAACCGGGAAATCCGACACTACGGCGGGGGGATTGTACGGCATTCCGCTCGGGGGTGGGAGGGTCAGTATTCATACTGTGAATGCCCTACATGGGCAGGTTTTTCATTCTATTGAACGGGGCTTTTGCGTAATGTATTGGCCACTCAATTCAAACAACGGAGAAGGGCAATCATGGCTTCATTCGAGGACATCAAGAAGGTCGGTGTGATTGGTGCCGGTACCATGGGCCGGGGCATTGTCATGAACTTTGCCAACGCCGGTTACCCGGTGGTCTGGCTGGATGTGAACGGCGAGATGCTGGAGAAGGGACTGGTCGAGATCGACGGCGTCTACAAGCGTTCGGTGGCGCAGCAGCGTTTTGATGATGCCGAAGCCAAGGCCCGTCTGGCTCGTATCAGCACTACCCAGAATTATGCCGATCTGCATGATCTCGATCTGGTGGTGGAAGCGGTCTACGAGAACATGGATCTGAAGAAGACCATCTTCGGCGAACTGGACAAGGCGGTGAAACCGTCGGCCATTCTGGCGACCAACACCTCCTATCTGGATATCGACGAGATTGCCTCGGCTACCCAGCGCCCGGCCCAGGTGCTGGGGCTGCACTTCTTCAGCCCGGCACACATCATGAAGCTGCTGGAAGTGGTGCGCGGCAAGGCCACCAGCCAGGACGTGCTGGATGCCTGTCTGGCGGTCGGCAAGAAGATCGGCAAGGAAGCGGTGCTGGCCGGTAACTGCCACGGCTTTATCGGTAACCGCATGCTGTCCATGTACTCGCGCCAGTCCCGCGAAGTGGTACTGGAAGGCGCTACACCCTGGCAGGTTGACCAGGCGCTGCAGGGCTTCGGCATGGCCATGGGGCCTTATCGCATGTACGACGTGGTTGGTGTCGACCTGGGCTGGCGCTCCCGTCAACTGGCCGGGCTGGGCCGTGGCGAGCCGATCGTGTGGCTGGATAACCGTCTGTGTGAGATGGAGCGCTTCGGTCAGAAGAGCGGCCATGGCTTCTACCGCTACGAGCCGGGCAGCCGTCAGGCCATTCATGATCCGGAAACCGACATGATGGCCCGGGAAGTAGCCGAGGAAGCCGGTTACACCCAGCGCGATGTCAGCAACGAGGAGATCGTGCAGCGCTGCATCCTGGCTCTGGTCAACGAAGGCGCGCGGATTCTGGATGAAGGTTTTGCCGAAAGCGCCGAAGACATCGATCGGGTCTACCGCTTCGGCTACGGCTTCCCTGCCGAACGCGGTGGCCCGATGGCCTATGCCGACAGCCTGGGACTGGATGAGGTGCTGAAACAGATCCGTGAGCTGGAAGCGGCCCAGGGCGAGTTCTGGAAACCCGCTGCAGGTCTGGTTCGCCGTGCCGAGGCGGGTGAGAAGTTTATCGGCTGATTGAGCTGCTGTTCCCTGCCATTGCGGTGCCGCCCGGCACCGCAATACCTTTCCTGTCTTAGCCGCCACTACTCGCTTCTTTACTTGCTTGCGGAAAACTCCTAGGCTCGCGACTGCCTTTTTCCGCCCATCACGGCGGTCCGTGATTCGCTGCAGCATATGGGGTAACCGATTGATCGAACTGATTCTGGGCGGTGCCCGCTCCGGCAAGAGCCGCCTT
>JAAYHO010000510.1 GCA_012735335.1 Gammaproteobacteria bacterium | reverse complement strand
GGACAATACCCGCCTGGTCTTCGATCTGACCGGTCCGGCCGATCACAAGCTGTTTACTCTGGCCAGTCCGGAGCGGATCGTCATCGATATCGGCGGGGCGACCTTCTCTGCCTCTACCAACAGCCTGGCGCTGGACAATACGCCGATCACCGGATTGCGTTCCGCCCCGCGGGATGGCTCTGACCTGCGGGTGGTGCTGGACCTGTCCCGTGAGGTGACGGCCAAGAGCTTCGCCCTGCCGCCCAACCAGCAGTATGGTCACCGGCTGGTGATCGACCTGTATGACCAGCAACCGACTCCGTCGCTGCCGACACCGGCAGAGCCCAGCGCCTCGCCGTTGCCGCAGGCCCCGGTGCGTTCGGCCGCCGAGGCGGGGCAGCGGGATATCATCATCGCCCTGGATGCCGGTCACGGCGGTGAAGACCCCGGTGCCATCGGACATAACAAGGCGCTGGAAAAGCATGTGGTACTGGCTATCGCCAAGGAACTGAAAGGCCTGATTGACGCCGAGCCCGGCTTCAAGGCGGTGCTGGTGCGCACCGGTGACTACTTCATTCCCCTGCGGCGGCGTACCGAAATAGCCCGGCGGCATAGCGCCGATCTGTTTGTCTCCATTCATGCCGACGCCTTTACCCGCAGCAGTGCCTTTGGCGCCTCGGTGTATGCGCTGTCGGACCGGGGTGCTACCTCGGAAACCGCCCGGCTGCTGGCCGACCGGGAAAACCGCTCCGACCTGATCGGCGGGGTGGGGGGTGTCAGTCTGGATAACCGCGACCAGGTATTGGCCAGTGTGCTGCTCGACCTGTCGATGACCGCCACCCTGTCCGCCAGTCTGGATGTGGGCCAGCAGGTGCTCAGCGCCATCGGCGGGGTGACGCCGCTGCACAAGCGCCGGGTCGAGCAGGCCGGGTTCATGGTGCTCAAGTCGCCCGATATCCCGTCGATCCTGGTCGAGACCGGGTTCATCTCCAACCCGGGCGAGTCGCAGAAGCTGGTTACCCGCAGCCACCAGCAGACCCTGGCCCGGGCCATGCACAAGGGTATCCGCAGCTATTTTCACCGCAACCCGCCGCCGGGCACGCAGCTGGCGGCGTTGAAGAGCAGCGGCAAGCTGGCGCAGGCGGCCCGGGAGCATACCGTGCAGCGCGGTGATACCCTGTCGATGATTGCTACCCGCTACGAAATCAGCCTGGCCAACCTGCGCCAGGCCAATGGGCTGCGTAACGATCAGATCCGTGTTGGTCAGGTACTCAAGGTGCCGGCCAGCAACATGTTGGTGAAAAATGACCCCTGAAGTGGTCATGGGGTTGAAGATGTCCCGAATACAGTTGTTGAGCCCGCGCCTGGCTAACCAGATTGCCGCGGGTGAGGTGGTGGAACGACCGGCGTCGGTGATCAAGGAGCTGCTGGAAAACAGCCTGGATGCCGGAGCCACGCGGATTGATATCGATGTGGAGCAGGGCGGCGTCAAGCTGCTGCGGGTCCGGGATAACGGGCGTGGCATCATCGAGGGTGACCTGCCGCTGGCGCTGTCGCGCCACGCCACCAGCAAGATCATGGATCTGGATGATCTGGAACGGGTGGCCACCCTGGGCTTTCGTGGCGAGGCACTGGCCTCGGTCAGCTCGGTCTCCCGGCTGGTGCTCACCTCCTGCGCCGAGGATGCCGATCAGGCCTGGCAGGTGGAGACCGAGGGCCGGGACATGAACCCCCGGGTACAACCGGCTGCCCACCCTCAGGGCACCACCGTGGAAGTACGGGACCTGTTCTTCAATACCCCGGCCCGACGCAAGTTCCTGCGCACCGAGAAAACCGAATTCGGCCATCTGGAAGAGGTGGTCAAGCGCCTGGCCCTGTCGCGTTTCGATGTGGCCTTCAACCTGCGCCACAACGGCCGCTCGGTGTTGAGCCTGCGCCCGGCGCATACCGAACAGGAAGCCCAGCGGCGGGTGGCGAGCATCTTCGGTGCGGCCTTCATCGAGCAGTCCGTCACCATTGATCAGGAGCGCGGCGGTCTGCGGCTGTGGGGTTGGGTCGGTTTGCCGACCTTCTCCCGCAGTCAGGCCGATCTGCAGTATTTCTGTGTCAACGGTCGCATGATCCGCGACAAGCTGGTGGCCCACGCGGTGCGCCAGGCCTATCGGGATGTGCTGTTCAACGGTCGCCACCCGACCTTTGTGCTGTTTCTCGAACTGGACCCAGCGGTGGTGGATGTCAACGTGCATCCGACCAAGCACGAGGTGCGTTTCCGCGATGGGCGCATGGTGCATGACTTCCTGTTCAGCACCCTGTACCGGGCGCTGGCCGATCAGCGCCCGGATGGCCAGTCCGGTACCGCCGAGGCCCTGCCGGAGGCTGGGCTGCAGTACAGTCCCGGCACTCCGACAGCGACTGGTCTGGAGGCCGGGGTGTTTTCCGGGCAGACCCGCATGCCCTTGCAGGAGCCTGCGGTGGCTGGCGGCAGCGGCGGCTGGTCCGCACCGGCGCCGGGTGGCGTGTCGCGTCCCGATCCGGCCCTGCTGGCCGGAGCCACTCAGGCCTATGGTCAGCTGTACGGCGAGGCTGCCACGGCCCCCGGCCTGCCCGCCGAGCCCGAGGCCGGTGAGGTGCCGCCGCTGGGCTATGCCATCGCCCAGTTGCACGGCATCTACATACTGGCCGAGAACGCCGAGGGCCTGGTGGTGGTGGATATGCATGCGGCCCACGAGCGCATCACCTACGAGCGGCTGAAGCAGGCCATGGCCCTGGAAGGGCTGCGCAGCCAGCCGCTGCTGGTGCCGGAAACCCTGGCGGTCAGCCAGCGCCAGGCGGACTGCGCCGAGGAGCACGCCCAGTGGTTTACCCGGCTGGGTTTTGCCCTGCAACGCATGGGCCCGGAAACCCTGGCCATCCGCGAGATTCCGGCGCTGCTGCGCCAGGCCGACGCCGCGCAACTGGTGCTGGATGTGTTGAATGACCTGCTGGAGTACGGTACCAGTGACCGCATAGAAGCGCACCGCAACGAGTTGCTGGCCACCATGGCCTGCCATGGCTCGGTGCGCGCCAACCGGCG
>JAAYHO010000509.1 GCA_012735335.1 Gammaproteobacteria bacterium | reverse complement strand
ATCAAGAAGATGACGCCGCGCGACGAGGTGATCAAGGTCTTCACCGAGCGGGATGAGGATTACAAATTGCGTCTGGTCGAGGACATGCCCGACGAGACCGCCATGGGCCTGTATTACCACGAAGAATACGTGGACATGTGCCGTGGCCCGCACGTGCCCAATACCCGCTTCCTCAAGGTGTTCCAGCTGACCCGGATTTCCGGTGCCTACTGGCGCGGTGACGCCAAGAACGAGCAGCTGCAGCGCATCTACGGTACTGCCTGGGCGGACAAGAAGCAGCTGGCTGCCTATATCAAGCGTATTGAGGAAGCGGAAAAGCGCGACCACCGCAAGATTGGCAAGCGCCTGAACCTGTTCCATACCCAAGAAGAGGCGCCGGGCATGGTGTTCTGGCACCCCAATGGCTGGACCGTGTACCAGGTGCTTGAGCAGTACATGCGCAAGGTGCAGCAGGATAACGGCTACAAGGAAATCCGTACTCCCCAGGTGGTGGATCGGGTGTTGTGGGAGCGCTCCGGTCACTGGGAGCACTATTCCGCCAACATGTTCACCACCGAGTCGGAAAGCCGCGATTACGCGGTCAAGCCGATGAACTGCCCGTGCCATATCCAGGTATTCAACCAGGGGCTGAAGAGCTACCGTGAATTGCCGCTGCGTCTGGCCGAGTTCGGTTCCTGCCACCGTAACGAGCCATCCGGTTCGCTGCATGGCCTGATGCGGGTCCGTGGCTTTACCCAGGACGATGCGCATATCTTCTGTACCGATGAGCAAGTCAAGGCCGAGGCCGCCGACTTCATCGCGCTGACCCTGCAGGTCTACCGTGATTTCGGTTTTGATGATGTGGAGCTGAAGCTGTCCACCCGTCCGGAAGACCGCATGGGTGATGACGCCGACTGGGATCAGGCCGAGCGTGGACTGGAAGAGGCACTCAACGAGGCTGGGCTGGAGTGGGAACTGCAGCCGGGCGAGGGCGCTTTCTACGGTCCCAAGATCGAGTTTTCCCTGCGTGACTGCCTGGGTCGCGTATGGCAATGCGGCACTCTGCAGCTGGACTTCATGCTGCCGGGCCGTTTGGGCGCACAATATGTAGCCGAAGATGGCGCACGCAAGACTCCGGTCATGCTGCACCGCGCGATTCTCGGTTCCTTCGAGCGCTTTATCGGTATTCTGATCGAGCACTACGCGGGGGATTTCCCGGCCTGGCTGGCACCCACGCAGGTGGCGGTGCTGAATATCACCGATAATCAGGCACAATTCTGCCAGGAAGTTGAGAAATCTCTCAATGAAATGGGCTATCGCGCTGTTGCGGACTTGAGAAACGAGAAAATCGGCTTTAAAATCCGCGAGCATACTTTGCACAAGACTCCCTACCTGCTGGTAATCGGCGACCGGGAAGTCGAATCGCACACTGTGGCCGTGCGCACGCGGGAGGGTAAAGATCTGGGTACGATGACAACTGCCGAGTTCTCCGAGTTCCTTGCCCGCGCCGTCGCACAACGAGGCCGCCCGAATTCGGAGCAATAAAGATTAAACGCGAGATGAGACAAGACAAAAGAGCCGCACAACGCCCGCCGATCAACGAGAACATCACGGCGCGCGAAGTGCGCCTGATTGGCGCCGAAGGTGAACAAATCGGTATCGTGTCCATTCAGGAAGCACTGGCCGCCGCAGAGGAGGCCAGACTCGACCTGGTTGAAATCTCCCCCGACGCAGAACCGCCTGTCTGCCGAGTCATGGACTACGGCAAGCATATCTTCGAGAAGAAGAAACAGCAGGCTGCTGCCCGGAAGAATCAGAAGCAGATTCAGATCAAGGAAATCAAGTTTCGTCCAGGGACGGAAGAAGGGGACTATAAGGTCAAGCTTCGCAACCTTATCAAGTTCCTCAGTGATGGGGATAAGGCCAAGGTTTCATTGCGATTCCGCGGCCGCGAGATGGCCCACCAGGAGCTGGGAATGGAGCTGTTGAAGCGGGTCGAAGCTGACCTGATCGAATACGGCACCGTTGAGCAGCACCCGAAAATGGAAGGTCGGCAGCTGATGATGGTCCTCGCACCCAAGAAGAAAAAGTAATCTCCAGGGCAACGCCAGGCCTTGTGATTATCTTATCCACTCTATTTGGAGTACCTGAACATGGCAAAGATGAAGACCAAAAGTGGTGCCGCCAAGCGCTTTAAAGTGACTGGCAATGGCATCAAGCACAAGCACGCTTTCAAAAGCCACATCCTGACCAAGATGACCACCAAGCGTAAGCGCCAACTGCGTGGGACTTCTCAGCTCAATGCTGCAGATACCCAGAAAGTTGAACGCATGCTGCGTCTCCGTTAATCAAGGTTGAGGATCTAGAGAATGGCTCGTGTTAAGCGTGGTGTAATGGCGCGCAAGCGTCACAAGAAAATTCTGAAACTCGCCAAAGGTTACTACGGTGCACGTTCGCGTGTATTCCGGGTTGCCAAGCAGGCGGTCATCAAGGCTGGTCAGTATGCCTACCGTGACCGCAAGCAGCGCAAGCGTCAGTTCCGTGCTCTGTGGATTGCCCGTATCAACGCTGGTGCCCGTCAGAATGGTCTGTCCTACAGCCGTCTGATTGCCGGCCTGAAAAAGGCTTCCATCGAAATCGACCGTAAGGTTCTGGCCGATCTGGCCGTGAACGAAAAAGCGGCGTTTACTGCGATTGTCGAAAAAGCAAAGGCTAGCCTGGCTTAAGCCCTCGTTACGACAATCACCGGCGCTTGCGCCGGTTGGCAACGTCATTAATAGGGGAAGAGCCTTGCCGCTCTTCCCCTATTTT
>JAAYHO010000508.1 GCA_012735335.1 Gammaproteobacteria bacterium | reverse complement strand
TGCCCATGCCGAACAGGGCGGCCGCACTGAGCAGGATGAAAACCTGCGAGCTGTCGACATAGGGGCGCAGCAGGCTACCCAGTGCGGCAATGCTCACCGCCAGCAGGGCAGTGCCCTCGGCCCCCAGCCGCCGGACGATCAGCGGTGTGAGAAAACCCGCCGCGCCGAAGCACAGGGTCGGCAGCATGCCGATCAGGGTCGCTCCCGCAGTGCCTATGCCCAGTGCCTGCCGTACATCGGTGAGCAGCGGCGACAGGCCGGTCACCGCATAGCGCAGGCCGATGCCCAGCAGCACTAGGCCGATCAGTACTGCTGCCCGGCCCTGCCACAGGCCGGGCCTGGCCTGCGGGGCACCTGCTTCCAGAGCTGCCTGGTTCATGATCAGCTCGCCGCCTTGGAGTCGCCGTCGATGGGGAACAACTGGCCGGAGATGCTGCGCCCGCGCGGGCCGGTCAGGAACAGCACCAGCGCGGCAATATCCGCTGGGTCAACGAAGCGCTTGATCGACTGGTTGTCCATCGCCGATGCGATTTCCTCTTCCACGCTGCGGCCCGAGACCCTGGCTCGGCCCTCGAATACCGCCTGGATGCGCGGGCCGTCCACGGCGCCGGGGTGGATGCTGTTGGCGGTAATACCCAACGGCCCCAGCTCCAGCGACAGGGTCTTGGTAAAGCCGACCAGCCCCCACTTGGTGGTGGAGTAGGCCACCCGGTTGGCATAACCGAAGCGCCCGGCCAGCGAGGACATGACGATGATCGAGGCGGCGTCGGACTGCTTGAGCAGTTCGATGGCGCGTTGGGTGACCAGAAAGGTGCCGGTCAGGTTGATGCCGAGTACCGCATGCCAGGTATCCCCGGGTATTCGCTGACCGGCGCGGTGGCCCCGGCGATACCGGCGTTGTTGACCAGCACATCGAGCCCGCCCAGCTGGCTCTGCACATCGCGGAACAGGCTGTCCAGATCCTCGGGCTTGCTGATATCGCCGATGCTGCCGGTAATGCCCGGGTTCTGGCTGGTGATCTGCTCCACCGCCTCGGCATTGATATCGGCGATATGCACGCGGGCACCATTGGCCACGTAGGCCTGGGCGATGGCCAGACCTATGCCGCCGGCACCGGCGGTAATGAGTACGCGTTGGGACATGTTCGATTCTCCTGGGGCAGTGAGCGGTTGCCGCTGGGGTAGGGCTGTTGCATTCACTATAGACGTCAGGGAGAAAGTCGACGGGGAGAGCGGTACTTTTCTGCAGGCGTAAAAAAGCCCGGCTTGTGGCCGGGCTTTCATTCGGCAAAACGCTTATTTTTGGTAAGCGTTTACAGCCTTTACAATTTCCGCACGGGCTTCGTCAGCGTTGCCCCAGCGGTCGATCTTGACCCATTTGCCCGCTTCCAGATCCTTGTAGTTCTCGAAGAAGTGCTGGATCTGCTGGATCAGCAGGTCGGGCAGGTCGGTGTATTCCTTCACGTCCTTGTACAGAACGCTCAGCTTGTCATGGGGTACCGCAACCAGCTTGGCATCGCCGCCGCCATCGTCGGTCATGTGCAGTACGCCAACCGGACGGCAGCGGATCACGGCACCGGGAGCAACCGGGTGCGGGGTGACTACCAGCACGTCCAGCGGGTCACCATCATCGGCCAGGGTGTTCGGGATGAAACCGTAGTTGGCCGGGTAGAACATCGGGGTAGCCATGAAACGATCGACAAACAGCAGGTTGCTGTCGATTTCGTACTTGATCGGCGCATGGTTGGCCGGGATTTCAATGGCGACATAGATGTCGTTGGGGATGTCCTTGCCTGCGGGAATCTGATCGTAGCTCATGGGTTACCTGATGCGGGGCATTGTGAATCGGTCGGCACCCGGTGACGGGTGTCAGGAAAAATATGGGCGGGGAGTATACCAGCACCATTGTGGCATTGCGAGAACTCCTGGGAGGGACGAGCACCAGCTCGTCCGCGGGGCCAGGGTGAACCTCGGTATCCCGGCGGGGCTGCTGGGCAGCCCCTTTCATCGAGCTGGTGCTCGACGTTCCCGGGGACCAGCCTGCTCTCAGACCTCAAACGGCGGCAGCTTGCGCTCTACCGGCAGGTTCTGCAGACGCACATAGTCCGGCAGGCCGTTCTTGAACGGCGGTATATCCTCACCCTGGATCAGCGGCGACAGGTATTCGCGGCAGGCGTCGGTGATATGGAAGCCGTCCTCGCTGATGAACTCGCGGGGCATGAACTTCTCGACGTTGGCCACTTCGCTCAGCGGTGCCTCGATGATGTCCCAGCGGTAGGGCTGGCTTTCCAGACGGCGGATGGCCGGCATGATGGCGTTCTTGCCTTCCAGGGCGATTTCCACCGCAGCCTTGCCCAGCGCGTAGGCCTGATCCACATCCACCTTGGAGGCGATGTGACGGGCAGCGCGCTGCAGATAGTCGGCCACCGCCCAGTGGTATTTGTAGCCCAGCTTGTCGCGTACCAGATTGGCGATGGTCGGCGCCACACCGCCCAGTTGCGCATGGCCGAAGGCGTCGGTCAGGCCGGACTCGGAAAGGAACTTGCCGTCCTTGTTCTTGATGCCTTCGGACACGCCGATCACGCAGTAGCCGTGGGTCTTCACGCACTCATCGACGCGGGCGAGGAAGGCCGCCTCGTCAAACTCGATTTCCGGGAACAGCAGGATGTGCGGGCCTTCGCCTTCGGACTCACTGGCCAGACCGCAGGCAGCGGTGATCCAGCCGGCGTGGCGACCCATGACTTCGAGGATGAACACCTTGGTCGAGGTGGCGCACATGGAAGCCACGTCATAACCGGCCTCGCGGATGGAGGTGGCCACATACTTGGCTACCGAGCCGAAGCCCGGGCTGCAGTCGGTGATCGGCAGGTCGTTGTCCACGGTCTTGGGCACGTGAATGGCCTTGATCGGGTAACCCATGGTTTCCGCCAGTTGGGAGACCTTCAGGCAGGTGTCAGCGGAATCGCCACCACCGTTATAGAAGAAGTAGCCGATGTCATGGGCCTTGAACACCTCGATCAGACGCTCGTACTGGGTGCGGTTGGCTTCAACGCTCTTCAGTTTGTAACGGCAGGAGCCGAAGGCGCCGGAGGGAGTGTGGCGCAGGGCGGCGATGTTTTCCGCCGACTCCAGGCTGGTATCGATCAGATCTTCGGTCAGCGCACCAATGATGCCGTTGCGGCCCGCGTAGACCTTGCCGATCTTGTCCGGATGCTGGCGAGCAGTCTCGATAACCCCGGCGGCGGAGGCGTTGATCACTGCGGTAACCCCGCCGGATTGGGCGTAGAAGGCATTCTTGACGGTCATGCTGGCTCCATGTGTGGTGGCTGACGTCGGATAGACAACCGTAACCATGTTGCGGTTGCATGACTCCGACTGGATCAAGGGGAAAAGAATGGCGCGCATGATAGCGGAATGTGCGGGCTTTTGCATGACTGGCTGTCCGATGGTACGGCCCATGCTAGTATCCCAGCCTTCAATCGTTTTGCTTACAGGGCTGCTCGATGCATCTGCATATTCTCGGTATCTGCGGTACTTTCATGGGCTCGCTGGCCTTGCTGGCGCGGGATCTGGGGCATCAGGTCAGTGGCTCGGATGCCAACGTCTATCCGCCGATGAGTACCCAGCTGGAGGCCCAGGGCATTCAGTTGATGGAGGGCTTCGATCCGGCCCACCTGCAGCCCGCACCGGATCTGGTGATCATCGGCAACGCCATGTCCCGGGGCAACCCGGCAGTGGAGTATGTGCTGGACAAGGGGATTCCCTATACCTCCGGTCCGCAGTGGCTGGCCGAACATGTGCTGCAGGAGCGCTGGGTGCTGGCGGTGGCCGGTACCCACGGCAAGACCACTACCTCCAGTCTGCTGGCGTGGATTCTGGAAGAGGCGGGCATGGCACCGGGCTTTCTGATCGGTGGCATTCCGCAGAACTTCGGTATCTCCGCACGGCTGGGTGATACACCCTTCTTCGTGGTCGAGGCCGACGAGTATGACAGCGCCTTCTTCGACAAACGCTCCAAGTTCGTCCATTACCGCCCGCGCACCGCCATCCTGAACAATCTGGAGTTCGATCATGCGGATATCTTCGATGATTTGGCAGCGATCGAGCGGCAGTTCCATCATCTGGTGCGCACCGTGCCCGCATCCGGGCTGATCATCCACCCGCAGCAGGAACCGGCCCTGCACCGGGTCATCGGCCTGGGTTGCTGGACGCCGATCCAGACCACCGGGGAGGGCGGCAACTGGCAGGCCCGGCTGCTGGCCGAGGATGGTTCGCGCTTCGAAGTGTGGCTGGATGGTCAGTTGCAGGGCGTGGCCGAGTGGCAGCAGACCGGCGACCACAGCGTGGCCAATGCCCTGAGCGCACTGGCCGCTGCGCGCCATGTCGGGGTAACGCCGCAGCAGGGCATCGCCGCGCTGTCCGGTTTTGCCAGCCCCAAGCGGCGCATGGAAAAGATTGCCGAGACGGGCGGCATAGTGCTGTACGACGACTTTGCCCACCACCCCACCGCCATCGCCACCACCCTGGCCGGTCTGCGGGCCAGTATCGGCGATGAGCGACTGATCGCCATTATCGAACCGCGCTCCAACACCATGCGCCTGGGCAGTCACATGAGTGCGCTGCCCGGCAGTGTGCAGCAGGCCAGTGAGGTGATCTGGTATCAACCGCCGGGGCTGGACTGGTCGCTGGACTCGGTGGTGGTGGACAGCCCGGTACCGGCGCAGGTAATGACCGATATCGATGCCATCATCGACCGGGTGGTGGCTGAGGCAACCCCCGGCACCCGCATAGTGATCATGAGCAACGGCGGTTTTGGCGGTATCCACCAGAAGATGAAGCAGGCGCTGGAGGCGAAACATGGCTGAGCGACGCGTCACCCTTGCGGTTACCGGTGCCTCCGGAGCGCAGTATGCCCTGCGCCTGCTGGACTGCCTGGTGCGGGCCGATGTGGACGTGTTCTTCCTCATCTCCCAGGCCGCACAACTGGTGGTGGCCACCGAGACCGAGCTGCAATTGCCACCCAAACCCCAGGCGCTGGAAGCCTTTCTCACCGAGCATTACCAGGCCAGGGCAGGGCAGATCCGGGTGTTCGGCAAGCAGGACTGGATGAGCCCGGTAGCCTCCGGCTCCGGTGCGCCTTCGGCCATGGTGGTCTGCCCCTGCAGCACCGGCACCCTGTCGGCCATCGCCACCGGGGCCAGCAACAACCTGATCGAGCGCGCCGCCGATGTGGCGCTCAAGGAACGCCGTCAGCTGATCCTGGTACCCCGGGAAAGCCCCTATTCGACCATCCACCTGGAAAACATGCTCAAGCTCAGCCAGATGGGCGCCGTCATCCTCCCCGCCAGCCCCGGCTTCTACCATCAGCCGCAAACCATCAATGATCTGGTGGATTTTGTCGTAGCAAGAATACTCAACCAGCTGGGCATTGAGCAGGCACTGCTGAAGCGCTGGGGCGAGTAAGGGAATACCGGATGCAAGGGTCGCCGCCCCGGCATCAGGGCACCCCCAACAATCAGGGAAGAGGAGAGTCCAGATGTTCAGACCCGCCATGGCAGTCCTTGGGGTAGTTGTCGTTTTCGGCGTGATCGGTTGTTCTTCCCCCTCCCCTGAGGATGCCTTGAAAGAGGCAGCCCAACAGCTGCAGAGCTCCCTCGAGAAC
>JAAYHO010000507.1 GCA_012735335.1 Gammaproteobacteria bacterium | reverse complement strand
TGATCGGTGCCACTACGTCCGGGCGCAGGATGTAGTTGATGAAGGTATGGGCGTTGTCGGCATTGGGCGCATCCTTGGGAATGGCCATCATGTCGAACCACAGGGCGGTACCTTCCTTGGGAATGGTATAGCCGATATTCACGCCGTTCTCGGCTTCCTCGGCCCGGGCCGCAGCCTGGAATACATCACCGGAGTAACCGGCGGCGACGCAGATCTCGCCGTTGGCCAGGTCGGAGATGTAGCGCGAGGAGTGGAAGTAGGCCACATGCCCGCGTACGCTCATCAGCAGCTCTTCGGCCTGTTTCAGCTCGCCGGCGTCGTTGCTGTTCGGGTCCAGCCCCAGATACTGCAGCGCAGCGGTGAGCATCTCGTCGCCGGAATCGAGCATGGAGATGCCGCAGCTGGCCAGCTTGGCCGCCACTTCCGGGTTGAACATCAGGTCCCAGGAGTCCAGCGGGGCCTCATCACCGAGAATGGCCTGGACCTTGTCGATGTTGTAGCCGATGCCGTTGGTGCCCCACATGTAGGGAATGGAGTACTGGCTGCCCGGGTCGATGGCTTCCATGTCGTCCATCAGCTCGGGGTTGAGGTTCTTCATGTTCGGCAGTTTGCTGTGGTCCAGCTTCTGGTAGACACCGGCCTCGATCTGCTTGGTCAGGTAGTGGTTGGACGGCACCACGATATCGAAGCCGGAGCGGCCGGTCAGCAGCTTGGCATCCACCACTTCGTTGGAGTCGTAGACGTCATAGGTCACCTTGATGCCGGTTTCCTTCTCGAAGTTGGCGATGGTGTCCTCGGCAATGTAGTCGGACCAGTTGTAGATATTCAGTGAGCCGGCGGCGTGCGCCGCGCCAGTGAACAACCCGGTAACTGCCAAAGCCAGCAACGTCTTGTGCATAGTCGGTTTCATGCTATCTCCTTGTGAACGCCGTCCAGGGGCGGACCGGTCTGTTCTCAATCGGCCGGAACGGGCCAGCCGTTATCGGTTGATCAAACAACATCCGGAGAGACTCCGGGTCTACTTTGCTGCGAACACTCCATGTGGCATGGCCGCTCGACAGAGCCTAGTGTAAGCGAGCGGGGTTCGCTCGGATAGAGAGCCCCGCGAGGTCTGTTAACCCAGCAGCTCGGCAGCCCTGTTCAGGGTGCGCCAGGCCTTGTCGAACAGCTCGTCGATCTCCTGTGGCTGAATCACCAGCGGCGGCGACAGTATCATGCTATCGCCGACAGCGCGCATGACCAGACCATTTTCGACACACAGATCGCGGCACAGAGTACCGGCGGCGCCCTTGCCGGGGAAGCGTTCGCGGGTGGCCTTGTTCTTTACCAGTTCCAGCGCGCCGAGCATGCCGACGCCGCGGGCCTGGCCCACCAGCGGGTGCTCGCCGAGCTGGGCGATCTTCTGCTGCAGATAGGGGGCGGCCTGATCGCGAGCGTAATCGACGATGCCTTCATCACGCAGGATGCGCAGGTTCTCCAGCGCCACGGCAGCGGCCACCGGGTGGCCGGAGTAGGTATAGCCGTGGAAGAACTCACCGCCATCATCGATCAGCGCCCGGGCCACCCGGTCACCGACAATCACCCCGCCCATGGGCAGGTAGCCGGAGGTCATGCCCTTGGCGATCGGCATCAGATCCGGACGGATGTTGTAGTACTGACTGCCGAACCACTCGCCGGTGCGGCCAAAGCCGCAGATCACTTCATCCACTATCAGCAGAATGCCGTACTGGTCGACGATGCGCTGGATCTCCGGCCAATAGGTTGCCGGTGGCACTATCACGCCGCCGGCACCCTGGATTGGTTCGGCAATGAAGGCCGCGACCTTGTCCGCGCCCAGCTGCAGGATCTTTTCTTCCAGCTGGCGCGCGGCCCACAGACCGAATTCGTCCTCGGCCATATCGCCACCCTCGCCGTACCAGTAAGGCTGGGCAATGTGTTCTATGCCGGGGATCGGCAGGTCACCCTGCTCGTGCATCACGCCCATACCACCCAGACTGGCCCCGGCGACAGTGGAGCCGTGGTAACCATTGATGCGACCGATGACCGTCTTGCGTGCAGGCTGGCCCTGCAGGTCCCAGTAACGGCGGACCATGCGCAGCACGGTGTCGTTGGCTTCGGAGCCGGAGCCGGTGAAGAACACATGCTGCATGTGTGCCGGGGCCTGTTCGGCAATGGCACTGGCCAGCTCCACCGCCGGCGGGTGGGTGCACTGGAAGAAGCTGTTGTAATAGGGCAGCTCGAGCATCTGCCGGTGGGCGGCGTCGGCCAGTTCGCGTCGCCCGTAACCGATATTCACGCACCACAGCCCGGCCATGCCGTCCAGCAGCTTGTTGCCCTCGCTGTCCCACAGGTAGACCCCCGAGGCGCGTTCGATAATGCGCGTACCGCGCCCGCCCAGTTCCTTGTGATCGGTGAAGGGGTGCAAATGATGTGCGGCGTCCAGTGCCTGCAGTTGCGCCGTCGTGAGTTTCGCTTCGGACATGCCCGGTACTCCTCTGATCCGCCGTTACTTTTCTATACGCTGAGCAACAGGAACTCTCGCTCCCAGGAGCTGATAACCCGCTTGTAGTTCTCGTTTTCCACCCGCTTCACTGCGATATAGCCCCGGCAGAACTTCTCGCCCAGCAGCTCCTGCACATCGGTGCACTGCTCCATGCGCTCCAGCGCCGACTCCAGCGAGAAGGGCAGGCGCAGGTTACGCCGCTCGTAGGCCCGCCCCTCAACCGGTGCGGTGGGCTCGATCTTGTTGATCATGCCCAGATAGCCGCACAGCAGGCTGCCGGCGATGGCGATATAGGGGTTGGCGTCGGCGCCGGGCAGGCGGTTTTCCAGACGCATGTTTTCCGGTGTGGAGTAGGGCACGCGCAGGCCGGCGGTGCGGTTTTCGATACCCCATTCGACGTTGACCGGCGCCGAGGTGTCCGGCAGGAAGCGGCGGAACGAGTTGACGTTGGGGGCAAACAGCGGCAGCACCTCGGGCAGGTAACGCTGCATCCCGCCGATATGATGCAAAAACAGCGTGCTCATGGTGCCGTCATCGTTGACGAAGATGTTCTTGCCGGTCTTGATGTCGATGATGCTCTGGTGCAGATGCATGGCGCTGCCGGGCTCGTTGGTGATCGGCTTGGCCATGAAGGTGGCGGCCACATCATGTTTGAGCGCCGCTTCACGCATGGTGCGCTTGAACACCAGTACCTGGTCGGCCAGGTGCAGCGGGTCGCCGTGACGGAAGTTGATTTCCATCTGCGCGGTGCCTTCCTCGTGGATCAGGGTGTCCAGATCCAGCCCCTGGGCCTCGCTCCAGTCGTACATGTCCTCGAACAGCGGGTCGAATTCGTTGGCCGCGTCGATGGAGAACGACTGGCGTCCGGTTTCCTGACGTCCGGAGCGACCGACCGGTGCCTGCAGCGGCAGGTCCGGGTCGTCGTTGCGCTTGGTCAGGTAGAACTCCATCTCCGGCGCCACCATTGGCTTCCAGCCCTTTTCCTCATACAGGCGCAGCACCTTCTTCAACAGGTTGCGCGGCGACATCTCGATGGGGTTGCCCTCCCGATCGTAGCAGTCGTGGATGATCTGAGCGGTGGGCTCGATGGCCCAGGGCACCAGGTAGATGCCTTCGTCATCCGGCCTGCAGATCATGTCGATGTCCGCCGGATCCAGCAGGTCGTAATAGATATCGTCTTCGACATAGTCGCCGGTCACCGATTGCAACAGGATGCTCTCGGGCAGGCGCATGCCTTTTTCCGACATGAACTTTACCGTGGGGGCAATCTTGCCCCGGGCGATGCCGGTGAGGTCGCTGACCATGCACTCGACTTCGGTGATTCTGTGTTCCTTGAGAAAGGCTTCAATCTTGTTCATACAGTCCTCTTGGGTCGGGCGGCTCGCACCCGACAGGCGTCACCAAACGCCTTGAATATACGCAGATAGAAGGGGTTTTCCATTACCTTCCACTCCGGGTGCCACTGCACACCGAGGGCGAAGGTGCTTGCCGAACTGACGGAAAACGCCTCTATGAGTCCGTCGGGCGCCACGGCTTCAGGCTGCAGTCCGGGGGCCAGACGATCGACACCCTGGGTATGCAGGGAGTTGACCTGTGCCGAGCTGCAGCCGGTGGCGCGGTCGAGCAGCCCCCCGGGTTCGATGCGTACCTCGTGGGCCGGGCCGTACTGCACCTCCAGCGGCTGGCTGGTGTCCTCCCGGTGTTCAATAAAACCACCCACTTCATGCAGGCGCTGGTGCAGGCTGCCACCGAAGGCCACGTTCATTTCCTGAAAACCACGACAGATGCCCAGCAGCGGAATGCCCCGCTCGACTGCGCCACGGATCAGCGGCAGGGTGATGGCATCGCGTCCGGGATCGTGTTCGGTACCCGGCGCGCTGGCCGGGCCACTGTAGTGGTGGGGTTCGACATTGGAGGGTGAACCGGTGAGCAGGAGGCCGTCCAGTTGCTCGAGCAGCGCGTCGCTGGACAGGTGAGCACCCAGTGCGGGAATCAGCAGCGGCAGGCCACCGGCACCCTGCAGAGCAGCCAGAATGTATTTTTCACCGGCCATATGGAAGGGATGCGGGCCGACGCTGGTGGTACAGCAGGAGATGCCGATCAACGGCTGGCGGGTGTCGGACATGGTGTTGTCTGCACAGTCAGGGCTGCATGGGTCTTGTTCGTTTTTTCATACAATAGCAGTAAAGATTCCCCTTCACCAACCGCCGTGCGGTGAAACCCGGCAGGCTTTTCCACAACCGGTCTGCATGGCCCTGAATGGCACTGTTCTGGTGCGCTGCCGGGCTCTATTGACTCGCTGGGGCCTTTCGGGATTTACTCTCAATCGTGAGAGTGATGGTTGATATATTTTACAAATAACAAGGTGACGAACATGCACTCCCCAGCCGATGTCCCGGGCGTCGGTAGCGAGCCCGCCAAGGTCATGACCATTGACGCCGCCGTTGCTCCCGATTCCCTGCAGGAACCCGAGCGTTTTCTCGCGGCCTATCCCGATGTACAGTTCATCGACCTGCTGATTGCCGACATGAACGGTATCGTTCGCGGCAAGCGCATAGACCGATCAGCCCTGACCCGGGCCTTCGAGCGGGGCATTGCCCTGCCGGCCTCGGTCTTTGCCCTGAATATCCAGGGCACCACCGTGGAGGAAACCGGGCTGGGCATGGAGATCGGCGATGCCGACCGCATCTGCCTGCCGATCCCCGGCACTCTGTGCCTGGAGCCCTGGCAGAAGCGCCCCACTGGTCAACTGCTGATGACCATGTACGAGCTGGACCGGCAGACGCCGTTCTTTGCCGACCCGCGTTATGTGCTGCAGCGGGTCATGGAGCGTTTCAGCGAGCTGGGCCTCAAGCCGGTTTCCGCCTTCGAGCTGGAGTTTTTCCTGATCGACCAGGAGAACATCACCGGACGGCCTCAGCCGCCGCGTTCGCCGATCTCCGGCAAGCGCCCCAACTCGGTTCAGGTCTACTCCATGGATGACCTGGACGAATACGCCGAATTTCTCGAGGACGTCATCGAAGCTGCCCACGAGCAGGGCATCCCCGCTGACGCCATCGTCGCCGAATCGGCCCCCGGCCAGTTCGAGGTCAACCTTCACCACGTGGATGATCCGGTCAAGGCCTGTGACTACAGCGTGCTGCTCAAGCGGGTGATCAAGAGCGTGGCCTACGACCATGAAATGGACACCACCTTCATGGCCAAGCCCTACCATGATCAGGCCGGTAACGGCATGCACGTGCATATCAGCCTGGAGAAGGACGGGGTAAATACCTTCTCACCGGATGCCGACGGCAAGCTGTCGGACAACCTGCGCTGGGCCATTGGCGGGCTGCTGGAGACGCTGCCGCAGTACATGGCCTTCCTGTGCCCCAACGTCAACTCCTACCGCCGTTTCAGCCCCAATTTCTATGTACCCTGTTCGCCGACCTGGGGCATTGATAACCGCACGGTAGCGGTGCGTATTCCCGGCGGCGATCCGGAAAACATGCGTATCGAACACCGCCTCGGCGGCGCCGACGCCAACCCCTATCTGCTGATGGCGGCGCTGCTGTCAGCCATCCACTACGGCATCAGCAACCGCATCGAGCCGCCGGAGATGACCGAAGGCAACGCCTACGAACAGCACGAACCGTCCCTGCCCACCAACCTGCGCGACGCCCTGCGCGAGCTGGAAGCCTCCGAGGTGATGAAGGACTACATCGGCGAGGAGTACCTGGACGTCTTCGTGCTGTGCAAGGAAAACGAGCTGGAGGAGTTCGAGCGCACCATCTCCGATCTGGAGTACATGTGGTATCTGCATACGGTATGACCTCGGGGCGTAGCACCCCCGCGCTACGTCGAGAAGGTTCCCTGGGAGTATCGAGCACCTGCTCGACACCAACTGCCCTTGAGGGTCACCCTCCGCCATGCCCCTGACCCACTCCTGGTACCGCGCCAGTACCGATACCCCCGCCTACCCCACCCTGAATGGCCAGCAGCAGGCTGATGTCTGTGTGATCGGTGGCGGCTACACCGGCCTGTCCGCTGCGCTGGAGTTGGCTGAGGCCGGGTGTCGGGTGATATTGCTGGAGGCCGAGCAGCCGGGTTGGGGCTGTTCCGGGCGCAATGGCGGGCAGATCAATCCGGGGCTGGCCTGTGACCATGGACTGCTGGAGCGACAGTTGGGCAAGGACGATGCGCTGCGGCTCTGGCGGCTGTCCCTTGCCGGGGTGCAGCTGATCCATGCCCGGGCGGCCAGTTATGCGATTGATTGCGAGCTGGCATCCGGCATCCTGCTGGTGGCTAACCGGCCACGCCAGGTGCCGGAGCTGCGGGCCTGGCAGCGCCAGCTGGAAAGGCTGGGTTATGACCAGTTGAGCTTCCATGACCGGGCCGAACTGGGTCAATTACTGCGGGCCGACTATCAGGCCGGGGTGCTGGATAGCGGGGGTGGCAGCCTGCATCCGTTGAAATACGCGCTGGGTCTGGCCCGGGCGGCGACCCAGGCCGGTGCGCTGATCCATGGCCAGTCACGGGTAACGTCAATCAGTCAGGATGCCACCGGCGTTACCGTCACTACTGCCGGGGGACAGGTGCGGGCCGATCAACTGATCATCGGCGGCAATGCCTACAGCGGCGGCCTGCTGCCCTGGCAGCACCGGCGTTTCATGCCGCTTGGCAGTTATATAGGTGCCACCCGGCCGCTGGGCGAGCTGGCCGGGCAGTTCATCCCGTCCCGGGCGGCGGTCTGCGATATGAACAATCTGATCGACTACTATCGGCTGACCCCGGACCAGCGCCTGCTGTTCGGCGGTCGGGCTACCGCCGGTGCGGCCCGGCTGGATCGGTTGCGGGCGACCATGCGCCAACGCATGGCTGGGGTATTTCCCGAACTGGCCGGGGAGGACTTCGAGTATCTGTGGGGTGGTCAGGTGGCGATGACCGCCTGCCGTGCGCCGCAGTTCGGTCGAATCGGCAGCCGGGTGCTCTATGCC
>JAAYHO010000506.1 GCA_012735335.1 Gammaproteobacteria bacterium | reverse complement strand
GTTGCAATACTGCCCTTTGAAATACAGCAATGGCTGCGTCTCCGCCGCCCTTGGCCGGCTTATCGCCTTTACTTCACCAATCACGATCAGGTGATCGCCCGCGGCGTGCTCCGCGTGAATGGCGCAGTCCAGCCAGTGCAGACTGCCGCCAATCAGCGGATTGCCCAGTGGCGACTCGCCCGATTCCACGCCGTGCCACTTTTCCGCACCGCGCCGAGCGAACTGGTCGGAAATCCCGACCTGATCACCTGACAGGATATTGACTGCGAATCGGCCCGCCTGGCGAATCTTCGGGTAGCTGGCCGAACGAGCCATGACGCTGAACGACACCAGCGGCGGGCTCATCGACACGCTATAGAATGACTGACAGGTGAAACCGAGCGGCTCGCCATCAAGCTGTGACGTGATCACCGTGATACCGGAAGCAAAGTGCCCGAGCGCTTCGCGAAAACGCGAAGGCTCGATGGCATGAACAGGCGCTGACATCAGGCCAACAGCTCTCTACGAACGATCTCTGCCCCCGCACTCAAGGCATTCATCTTGCCCCTGGCCACCCCACGAGACAAAGGCGCCATGCCACAGTTGGTCGCCGGGTAGAGCTTGTCGGCATCGACAAACTGTAGCGCCCTGCGCAGGGTATCGGCTACTTCTTCTGGCGTTTCAACGGTATTGGACGCCACATCAATAGCCCCTACCATCACCTTCTTGCCGCGAATCAGCTCGATAAGATCCATGGGTACGTGGGAGTTGTGGCACTCCAGCGAGATGATGTCGATGCTGGATTGCTGCAGCTTGGGAAAAGCTTCCTCATACTGCCGCCACTCCGAGCCCAGGGTCTTCTTCCAGTCGGTATTGGCCTTGATGCCGTAGCCATAGCAGATGTGTACCGCCGTTTCACACTTGAGCCCTTGCAGTGCCCGCTCCAGCGTGGCGACGCCCCAGTCGTTCACCTCATCAAAGAACACGTTAAACGCCGGCTCATCAAACTGGATGATATCGACACCGGCCGCCTCCAGCTCCAGCGCCTCCTGATTGAGGATCCTGGCAAACTCCCACGCCAGCTTTTCCCGGCTTTTATAGTGGTTGTCATACAGCGTATCAATCATCGTCATCGGGCCAGGCAGCGCCCATTTGATCGGCTGACTGGTCTGCTGACGCAGGAACCGGGCATCCTCGACAAACACCGGCTGCTGCCGCGACACAGCACCCACCACAGTTGGCACGCTGGCATCATAACGATCACGAATTCGGACGGTTTCACGTTTCTCGAAATCGACACCACTGAGGTGCTCGATAAAGGTCGTCACGAAGTGCTGACGGGTCTGCTCCCCGTCACTGACGATATCGATGCCGGCCAGTTGCTGTTCGTGCAGTGCCAGGCGCAGCGCATCCTGCTTGCCCTCGATCAGCTCCTGCCCATCCAGCTTCCAGGGTGACCAGAGGGTCTCCGGCTGCGCCAGCCAGGAAGGTTTCGGCAGGCTGCCGGCGGTTGAAGTGGGTAATAACTTTTGCATGGTACAAGGCCTTATATTCTTTATATTCGTTTATTCAAGCTGCGTAAGCAGCAGCCCACTGCTGAAGCACAGACTGGTAGGGTTTGATAAACACCTCTTCAACAAACTTGCCCTGCTCGATAGCCAGACGGCTCCGCTCTTCGCGGTCATACACGATGCGCGTCAGCGAGTAATCGTCGTTATCCAGGCTGGGCTGATAGACCTTTCCTGCTGTGGAGTTGGCGTTGTAAATCTCTGGCCGGTAGATCTTCTGGAAGGCATCCATGGTGCTTACGGTGCTGATCAGCTCAAGGTTGGTGTAGTCCGCCAGCAGGTCACCGGAGAAATAGAAGGCCAAGGGCGCAACACTGCCCCGAGGCATGAAGTAGCGCACCTTCAAACCCATCTTGGCGAAATACTCATCCGTCAGAGAATAGGCATCCTGCCGATACTCAACGCCCAGTACCGGATGCTGATTTTCAGTGCGCACATAGCTTCGGCCGCTCGCCACACTCAGGCAGATCACCGGTGGCTTACTGAAACACTCCCGATAAGCTGCTGAATTAACGAAGCACTTGAACAGCTTGCCATGCAGATCGCCGAAATTGTCCGGCTTGCTGAAGTCAGGCTTGCCCTCGTTGTGCTCACGCAGCAGCACACTGAAATCATAATCGCGCACATAGGAGGAAAAGTTGTTGCCAACCACCCCCTCGATGCGCTCGCTGGTTTGCCGGTCAACAATATTGGTTTTCAGTATCTCGATCAGCGGAATGCCTTTGCCAAGGCTGCCCGCTTCAACATCCATTTCGACGGAGATGATATCCAGCTCAAGGGCATAGCGGTCGCCGTTGGGGTTATCCCAATGCGCCATGGCGTTGAAGCGGTTATCAATCATTCGCAATGTGCTGCGCAGATTCTGCTCGCGGCTCTCGCCCCGGGCCAGATTGGCAAAGTTGGTGGTGATGCGCGTGTTGTCCGACGGGCGATAATCCTCGTCGAAGCGAATACTCTTGATGCTGAAAGTGAAATCCTTGCTCATTTTTACCCGACACCTGATTTTCTGGAAAAGCCCGCCTTTCCAGTTATTTACATTACGTGGAATGGGGACGTATCTTAGGCCAAGCACAACTTGAGTAATATTGAACTTATTTCAGACAAATCATTAATTCCGCTCACGACCCGATGACGAGCGCGCTGTCGAAATCAGATAAATCGGAAAGGTAATCAATGCACATAACCGTAAAAACAGTTCTCGCCCTGCTGCTCCTGGCCGCCATATCCGGGTGCAGCATCGCCCCCCAGACCGGCTCCGGCGGCAAGTGGGTGGGGCACAAGGAAACAGGCAAAGCGTCGTACTACGCAGATAAATTCCAGGGCCGAAAAACCGCAAACGGTGAAATCTACAAAGCTGGCAAAAAAACCGCCGCGCACCGCACCCTCCCCTTCGGCTCACAGGTCAAGGTAACCAACGTGCGCAATGGTAAAAGCGTGGTGGTGCGCATCAACGACCGTGGCCCCTTTGTTCGCGGGCGAATCATCGACCTATCCCGCTCGGCCTTTTCCAGCATCGGCAGTACCCGAGATGGTTTGCTGAATGTGCGGATCGAGGTCGTTAAATAGCGGCAGTTACAAACGGATAAGATTGCCCAACTGGACGGCGCTCCGCATTCGCTCGTATGCTATTTGAACCTAATCTGCATGGAACCCCTCGTGGACCCCAGCCCTCTGAAGTGCAACCCTTGTTCAACTCTTGAACGGAGCGTTGCACGGACATGATCGAGCCCCTCCTTACGTTGCTACTTGGCATTCTGGTCATCCTGGCGATCATCGCCGTGAACGGCTATTTTGTTGCGCAGGAATTTGCCTATATGGCAGTCGACCGCACCAGGCTGGCAGCGCTGGCCGCTGGCGGTGACGCGTCGGCAAAGCGGGCCTTGGCCGTCACCAAACGCACCAGTTTCATGCTGTCCGGTGCCCAGCTTGGTATCACCGTCACAGGGCTGGTCGTCGGTTATATCGCCGAACCCCTGGTGGGCAAATCTCTGGGCACCCTGCTCGGCGGCACCGGACTGCCGACTGAAGCTGTGGTCGCGGTCGGGACGGGGCTGGTACTGGTCGCCGCCACCCTGATTCAGATGATCGTGGGCGAGCTCTATCCGAAGAACCTCGCCATCGCCGACCCTGAGCCCCTGTCACGCGCACTGGCGCGTTCAACGCTTATTTACATGTCAGTCTTTGGCTGGCTGATCAGCTTTTTCGACAAGTCTGCCAACCTGCTGCTCAAGGCGTTACGCATCGAGCCGATTCATGACCTGGACGTGAGCGCCTCGGCTACCGATCTGCCGCACATCATCGCGGACTCGCGGGACAGCGGCGACCTGCCTCATGAGCTGTCGTTGATGCTGGACCGCATTCTCGACTTCCCCAAACGCAACGTCGAGCACGCAATGGTGCCGCGCTCACAGGTTGACTGGGTCGGGCCGGACACCACGCTTCACGAACTGAAGGAGCTGATGGCCCACGCCCACACCCGTTACCCCGTGATCGATGACGATGATGCCCCGGTAGGCGTTGTCGATCTTGCCGACGTGCTCGCACACCTCGCTTCAGGAGAGGGTAACGAGACGGTCGCATCCTTGATGCGACCAGCCAAGGTACTGCCAACGCTCATGCTGCTGCCCGACGCCCTCGACCAGTTGGTGCAGACAACCAACCAGTTGGCCTGCGTCATCGACGAGTACGGCGGCTTCGCCGGGGTACTGACGATAGAAGACCTCGCCATGGAGATCGTTGGTGAGATTACCGATGAGCACGATACCGAAGTCGGCGACACCATTGTGCCCGTGGGCGGCGACACCTGGACAATGGAAGGCGAGGTACACCTTGATGAGGTTCGACGCATCATCGGCCACGACCTGCCGCACGGCGATGTCGAGACCATGGCCGGCTTACTGATCGCCGAGCTTGGCGCGCTGCCCGATGAAGGCGACACCATCTCCGTCGACCTGCCTATCGACCCGGCTGAACTGGTTGCCGACGAGCCCATGCGCTACCGACTGTTGGTCGATGTATTGCGCATTGAGCGGCATATTCCGACTGAAGTGCAGGTGCGTCTGATCAGTCTGCCCATGGCGGAGGACGAGCAATGACCGATCCACTGATCGTTACCCTGGCGACCGTCGCGCTCATCGCCCTGAGCGCCCTGTTCGTCATCATCGAGTTCGCCCTGCTCGGCGCACGCCGCCATCGCCTCGAAGAGATGGCGGCCACCAGCCCGTCCGCCCGCGCTGCACTGCGCGGCATGAACGACCTGACCCTGATGCTTGCTGGCTCTCAGCTGGGCATCACGCTATGCACCTTTGCCCTTGGTGCAATAACCAAGCCTGCTCTCGACTATTGGCTCGGCCCCATCCTGCTGGCCTGGGGCTTGCCTGCCTGGGCAGCGGGTGGCGCAGCCTTTGGTCTGGCCCTGTTCCTGGTGACCTTTCTGCACCTGGTGGTTGGGGAGATGGCGCCCAAATCCTGGGCCATTGCCCACCCGGAGCGCTCCGCGCTGGCCGTCGGCATTACCTCGCGCGCCTACACCTGGCCACTGCGCCCCCTGCTACGCTGGCTCAACCGCGTCGCCAACCGCTTGGTCAAGGCCACGGGTGTCGAGCCGGTGGAAAGCGCTGCCGTAGGTGGCCGCGATATCGAAACCATTCGCCAACTGGTCGAGCATTCAGCCGAAGTCGGCACCCTGAAGCCACAGCTGCAGCAACAGATCTCCGGCCTGATCGACCTCGGCTCCCTCCCCGTCGAAGCCCTGCTGGCGGAAGGCGAAGAACTGGTTCACGTAGGGCGGGACGCAACAGTAGCCGATGTACGCGCCGCAGCCATCCGGTCCGGACACCTGCGCATTCTCGTGTTGGATGATCAGGGAGCCCGCGCATCAGTGGTACACGTGCGCGACACCCTGCTCGAACCGGAAACCCGGCCTGCGCATGAACTCGCACGAAAAGCCTTCATACTCGACGCCAAAACCCCGGTCTACGAAGCCCTGGCCCGCATGCGCGAATCGAGCGTACAGCTTGCGCTGGTCATGAGCGCAGATCGCTTGCGTGGAGTTGTTACCCTGGCTGATATCGTCAAACGGGTACTGCCGGCTGTGTCTCAGGCGTAGCCGTAGCGGTTAGAAGCTGTCGGTCTGGGGTTCGTCTTTTGAGTTCTCTGGTTCATCTGCACGTCCCTGTCAGATATTCACTATGGCCCGACATCTGGGGTAGTCCGAGCAGCCCCAGAAAGCATTACCGGCATTGGGGCCACGCTTGGCGGTGCGTTTGATCATAACTGCGTTGCACCGTGGGCAGCTCGGGGATTGCGGTTGCGCTGTTGCGGCCGACTCTGAAACGGGCGCGGTTTGCTGGCTTTTATACTGCACTATCCATTGTTTGAGGACGGACCCGTCGATCAACTGGATATTGCGACCAGATGCAAAATTCTGGGCTTCCTGGGTGAATCGCCCGGAGGTGACAACAAATCCACCCGCAGCGCCTTCCACGGCCATGGCGCCGAAGAACTCGCGGATAACCGCTACGCCCACCTTAAGCGAGCGCCAGTGTTTGCATTGCACCAGATGTTTTTCGCCATCCTTGCGCAGGATCAGATCCACCCCGCCGTCGGGGCCGTTGCCGCCGGTTTCGGTGATGCGGTAGCCCTGGCGGCGGAAGGTTTCGCCGACCAGTTGCTCGAACTGACGCCAGCTCAGGCCGTCGATGGCCTTGCCGGGCTGGGTGGCGGCTTGGACGTCGGTCATGAGCTTCTTGCGTCGTGAACGGGAGACGACCGAGACGAT
>JAAYHO010000070.1 GCA_012735335.1 Gammaproteobacteria bacterium | reverse complement strand
CCTCTGCACCATGGATCTGGTCGCCCTGCGCACCTTCCGCGGGCGCTGGAGCAAGGCCAACCTGCGCATCATCATCCCCGCCGCGCTGCTGGGTACCCTGCTGGCCTGGATCAGTTTCCGCTGGATGAGCGATGCCCATATCCAGCTGATGATCGGCATCATCGCGCTGGCGTTTACCCTGAATATCTGGCTGCGCCGGGGCGAGCCGCCGGTGAAAGGGGTTAGCCGCTGGCGCGGCGGTTGCTGGGGTACCATCGCCGGCTTCACCAGCTTCAGCATCCATGCCGGTGGCCCGCCGATCAACGTCTACCTGCTGCCGCAGAAACTGGAAAAGACCCTGCTCATGGGCACCATCGCGGTGTTCTTCGCGGTGGTCAACTTCGCCAAGATTCCCTTCTATATCCAGCTCGATCTGTTTGATACCAGCAACCTGATGACCGCCCTGGTACTGCTGCCGCTGGCCCCGATTGGCATCCGCCTGGGCTTCTGGATGCTGCAACGCACCAATCAGGAGCTGATCTACCAGCTGTGCTACATCTTCCTGTTCTTCACCGGCTGCAAGCTGTTCTACGACGGTGCCAGCACGCTGCTGGGGTGGGCGTAGCGGCTACTGGCCCCTGATCAACTGCCTGACCAGAAAACGGTTGGGATGAACTGCCTGCACCAGATCCCGGGGCAGCGGCAGCGGCTCGTCATTCAGCCAGGCGGCGAGCAGCTCACCGCTCAGCGGGCAGCTGACCATGCCCCGGGAGCCGTGGGCGGTGTTGATATACAGCCCCGGATACCAGCGGGTTGGTGTGTCAGGCTGCTTGGAGGCGTCCTTGGCCAGTACCGCGTAATCTTCGCGGAAGCGCTCAACGTCCGCCACCGGTCCGATCAGCGGCAGGTAATCCGGCGAGGTACAGCGCAGGGCAGCCCGGGCGGGCAGGCTGGCCGCGTCCTGTTGGCTTGTCTGCAGCCTGTCGGCCAGTTGCGCCGAGAGCCTGTCGAGCAATTGCAGGTTGCTCTGGTTCTCCTCCTCGCTGGGCTGGTTGTCCAGACGGTCGAAGCGGAAACTGGCACCCACATGGTGTTCGCCCTGGCGGGCGGGGGAGATATAGCCTTCGGCGCAGAGTACGGTGCGCAGCTGCTGGCTGTCTGCGGTAGCCGCCAGCTGGGTCACCTGACCGCGGATGGGCTTGAGCGGCAGCTCTGCGGTCTGGCTGAAACGGTGGCTGTCGTTGGCGCAGCAGATAACCGCTGCTGCGGCGCTGGCCAGGCTCTGTTGCTGCCCATCCAGCGCGTGCCATAGCCCGGAGCGCCGCTCCAGTTGCAGGGCCTCGCTGTGGGTCAGCAGGCGGATATTGTCATGCTGCAGCAGCGCCTGGCACAGACTCGGCGGGTTGACCCACCCGGCGCCGGGGAAGAACAGGCCGGGCCGGTCCACCCTTACCCCGGCTAACTGACTGGCCTGCTCGGTATCGACTGCCTGTAGAAAGTCGGCAGGGTAGCCCTGCTCGGCCAGGGCCTGTTGCCGCTGGCGCTCCTTGTCGTCGGTACACAGCTGCAGCACACCGCAGGCCTGCCAGGTGCTTTCGCCCTGGGGCAGCAGCTCATGCAGCAGGCGCAGGGCATAGGCGTAGCTGGCCTGCACATAGCGGGACAGCGGCGTCTGATGGGGTGACAGTTTGCAATACAGGATGCCCTGGGTGTTGCCCGAGGCTTCGGTGGCAGCCTGAGCATGGCGCTCGATCAGCGTGACCTGCCAGCCTCGGCGGGCCAGCGACAGGGCAGTGGCGCAGCCGGCCAGCCCGGCTCCTATCACCAGGGCGCTGCGGGCCTGATGGTGTTCAGCTGGGCGTTGATACCAGGGCGCGCTCCAGTCACTGCTGCCGGCGCTGTCGAACTGGCCGCTGAGCATCTCCCGTTTGCGTCCGTAACCCTTGACCTTGTGCATGAGAAAGCCCGCCGCCTGCAGGCCGCGACGTACTTCGCCGACGCTGGTAAAGGTGGCCAGGGTGGTGCCTGCGGCAGACAGTCGGGCAAGCTGGGCGTAGAGCGCGGGTTGCCACATGTCCGGATTCCTGGCCGGGGCAAAGCCATCCAGAAACCAGGCATCGATGCGGGCATCCAGCTGCGGCAGGGTATCGAGTACATCGCCAATCAGCAGGGTCAGGGTTACCCGGCCGTTCGCCAGGTTGAAATGCTGCCAGCCGGGGGCCGGGTCACGGTACTGGGCCAGCAGTTGACTGGCCCAGGGCTGCAGTTCCGGCCACAGGGTCAGCGCCCGCTGCAGATCGGTATGGCTCAGGGGATATTTTTCACAGCTGACAAAATGCAGATGGGCATCGGCCGGGGCCAGTTGCTCCCAGAGTTGCCAGGCGCAGAGGAAGTTAAGGCCGGTACCGAAGCCGGTTTCACCAATGCAGAAGTGCGCGCCGGGGGCCAGTTCACCCCAGCGCCGGGGCAGATCATTGTGTTGCAGGAATACATGACGGGTTTCCGCCAGGCCCGACTCGCGGGAGAAATACACATCATCGAAGTGAGTGGAAAAGGGCTGTCCGTCGTCCGACCAGCTCAGCTCGGCGAAAGGGGATGGGGTATTCACGGTCTCTCCGGCGCAGGTTCAAGCGCGCTATTGTAACCGTGAAACAGCTCAGCCCAAATTGGGTAGAATCAGCAGCAGCCAGGTAGCCAGAAAGATCAACGCAACGCTGGGCAATTTTGCCTGTATCAAGAGTTTCATGGGGCACCACCTTTTTTATTGTTGTGTGTGCGGGTCCCTTTGTAAGAGACCCAGCCGCCAGCGCCGGGTAGGCGCACAGTTGATGAATACATCCAAGGCGGTCATTGATCATCGCGCCATGCAGCGATGTTCGCCTTCAATCATATGCTAGTCCAGTCCCCACGATCTGTTAGACCAATTGGTTACATGGAATGTGCCGCTAGTTGCGGGCAGTCCGGCCCGGCTCGTCCGGCAGATGCTATCCACATGCGGTCCGGCAACCTACAATAGGCAGCTCCCTCCCTGTCTGTTCCGAGAATACTCATGCACGTTGCGTCCGGTCGCTGGCTGTACGGATTTCTATTGGCGTTGACCACTACCCTGCTGTGGGGCGTGTTGCCGATCATGCTCAAGGATGTGCTCAGTGGCATGGATGCGGTCACGGTGTCTTGGTACCGCATGCTGTCTGCCGGACTGGTCCTGCTGCTGTGGCTGGGCGCGCGCCGGCGCCTGCCGTCCATACGGGCGCTGTCCGGCCCCAATCGCTGGCTGCTGCTGGTGGCTGTGCTGGGGCTGGGCTTCAACTATGTGCTCTATGTGAAAGGGCTGGATCGCCTGTCGCCGGGTACCATCCAGCTGATGATCCAGATCGCCCCGATCATGCTGATGATCGGCAGCATGCTGGTCTTCAAGGAGCGTTTCGGTATCGGCCAGCTGTTTGGTCTGGCGGTGCTGCTGGTGGGTTTTGTGCTGTTCTTCAATCAGCGCCTGGAAGAGCTGTTCACCCAGCTCAGCAGTTATACCATGGGCATCCTGATTACCCTGGCGGCGGCCCTGGCCTGGGCCCTGTACGGGCTGGCGCAGAAGCAACTGCTGACGGTCTGGTCGTCGGTCAGCATCATGCTGGTGATCTATCTGGCCTGCGCCGTGCTGATGTTGCCGCTGGCCACCCCCAGCCAGATCTTCCAGCTGAACTCCCTGCAGCTGTGGCTGCTGCTGGGCTGCTGTCTGAACACCCTGGTGGCCTACGGCGCCTTCGCCGAGGCACTGGTGCACTGGGAGGCTTCCCGGGTCGGCGCCACGGTGGCTACCACACCGCTGTTCACCTTCGCCCTGGTGGCGCTGGGTTCCATGCTGTGGCCCTCAGTGGTCAAGCCGGAGCTGCTCAACAGTCTGGCCTATCTGGGTGCACTGCTGGTGGTTTCAGGGTCGGCATTGATCGCGCTGGCGCCCAGTCTGCTGCATCAATGGAAGACCAGACGCCTGCGCCGCAGCCTCGCTCAGCGGTGATCAATCGCCGAGCATGCTCTCCGGGCGTACTGCCTGATCGAAGGCCACGCCATCCAGATAACCCAGCGCCAGGGCCGCGTCGCGCAGCGAGCTGCCCTCGGCGTAGGCCTTCTTGGCGATCTCCCCGGCCTTGTCGTAACCGATCACCGGGTTCAGTGCGGTGACCAGCATCAGGCTGTTGTCCAGATGCTGGCGCATCTGCTGCGCATCGGGCTGCAGGCCTTCCACGCAATGCTCGCGGAAGCTGTTGCAGCCGTCGCTGAGCAGGCGGATGGACTGCAGCAGGGTATGGATGATCACCGGTTTGTACACGTTCAACTGCAGCTGCCCCTGACTGGCGGCCACCCCCAGGCTGACGTCATTGCCCAGTACCTGACAGGCGATCATGGACAGTGCTTCGCACTGGGTCGGGTTGACCTTGCCGGGCATGATCGAGCTGCCCGGCTCATTGGCCGGCAGGCGCACTTCCGCCAGCCCCGCACGCGGGCCACTGCCGAGCAGACGCAGGTCATTGGCCAGCTTCATCAGCGTCACCGCCAGTTGGCGACAGGCACCGTGCAGTTGCACCAGCGGCTCGTGACCGGCCAGCGCGGCGAACTTGTTATCGGCACTGGTGAAGGGCAGGCCGCTCAAGGTCGCCAGCTGCTGCGCCAGACCGACAGCAAAGCCTGCGGGGGTGTTCAGGCCGGTGCCCACTGCGGTGCCGCCCTGGGCCAGCGCATAGACCCCGGGCAGTGCCTGTTGCACGGCAGCCAGGCCCATATCCAGCTGCGCAACAAAGGCCGACAGCTCCTGACCGAAGGTCACCGGGGTGGCATCCATCAGGTGGGTGCGGCCGATCTTGATCAGCTTGGCATGGCGGCTGGCCTGGGCGTCCAGACTGTCACGCAGGGCGGTGACCGCAGGCAGCAGTTGCCCGTGTACCCGCAGGGCGGCGGCCACATGCATGGCGCTGGGGAAGGTGTCATTGGAACTCTGCGCCCGGTTGACGTGGTCATTCGGGTGCACCGGGGTCTTGCTGCCACGCGGCTGCCCGGCCAGCTCGTTGGCACGGTTGGCCAGCACCTCGTTGATATTCATGTTGCTCTGGGTGCCACTGCCGGTCTGCCATACCGACAGCGGGAAGTGTTCATCCAGCTCGCCAGCCAGCACCGCGTCCGCCGCCTGGGTGATCAGCTGCGCCAGTTGCCCATCCAGATTGCCCAGTTGCTGGTTGGTCAGCGCAGCGGCTTTCTTGATCAGCGCCAGTGCATGCATCACTGCCAGCGGCATGCGTTCCTCGCCAATGGCAAAGTGCTGCAGCGAGCGCTGGGTCTGCGCGCCCCAATAACGATCGGCAGGCACCTCGATATTGCCCATGCTGTCCGATTCGATACGTGTCTTCATGATTGCGTCCTGTAACTGGAGAAAGGCTGTTCGAGCTGCCAGTATAGTTAGCCCACACCCCGATGGATGCACTGCCATGCGCCAGTTGCTTGCCCTGACGCTCTGCTGCCTGCTGATCCCCACTCCGGTACTGGCTGACGAGGCCTCCCACCGCGCCGCCGCCGAGCGCTTTCTCAAACTGGCCAAGGCCGACAGCATGACCGCGCCACTCTACAGCCAGACCGAACAGCTGCTGACCGCACATTTCACCCAGATGGGCGGCTCCATGCAGTACGAGGCCATCCTGCGCGATTACCGCGAACGCGCCCGCCGCCTACTGGATGAACAACTGAGCTGGGAAGCGATCCGCGATGAACTGGTGGAGCTGTATCTGCCGGTGTTCAGCGAGCAGGAGTTCGATGAGCTGTCGGAATTCTACGAGTCCGCCGCAGGCAGCAAGCTGCTTGAACACCTGCCGGAACTGACCCGCGGCTCGATGGCCGTTGCCCGGGAACGGGTGGAGCAGGTGCTGGCGCCGCAGCTGGAGCAGTTGGTCGAGGATATGGCCGATGAAGTGGAAACGCAGCAGTTGGGCAGGGCAAGGGAGTAGCACTCTGGAGTGCCGGGTTCCGTCCCGGCAACTGGGGGTTGTCGATGGCCCGGGGTGTCGAGATGGAGCTCGAGGCCCTGGGAGGGACGAGCACCAGCTCGTCCACGAAGTGGCGGGCGAACTCATCATCGAACTGGTGCTCGGCGTTCCTCGAAGTCGGTTGTAACGCCGAGTTGGGTACAATAGCCGGCAACCTGACTCACTCTTTCTGGAGGTTCAAGCATGAGCACTACCCAAGCCACCCTGGAACAGGCACTGCAGAGCCTGGCACCCCTGCATATGGAACTGCTTAACGAAAGCCATATGCATGCCGTACCGCCGGGCTCGGAGTCGCACTTCAAGCTGGTGATTGTCAGTGAGGAGTTCGATGGCCTGAATGCGGTCAAGCGCCATCAGGCGGTCTACCGTACCCTTGGGGACCTGATGCAACAGATCCATGCCCTGGCCCTGCATACCTACTCACCCAGCGAGTGGCAGGCCCGTAACGGCGCGCCTGACTCGCCCGATTGCATGGGCGGCAGCAAGGCCGATCGCGGATAAAATCGCCCGGCGGCACCTTGCTGCTGGCTGTTTCCTGTTAAAATCGCGCCGCTCCGAATGCCGCTGCGGGTCAGCGGCTGCTGCAAGTGTGCCCTTTACGCGGGCATCAACTGAACAACGAGGTCTGCATGTCCAAGATTGTCGTGGTGGCGCTGTACAAGTTCGTCACCCTGGAAGATTTTGAAAGCCTGCGCCAGCCGCTGCTCGACACCATGAACGAACATGGTGTGAAAGGTACGTTGCTGCTGGCTCTGGAAGGTATCAACGGCACTGTCGCCGGTACCCGCAAAGGCACCAGCGCGCTGCTCGAATGGCTGCGGCGTGATCCGCGCCTGAGTGATCTGGACTGGAAGGAGTCCTTCTGTGAGGAAATGCCCTTCTACCGCACCAAGGTCAAACTGAAGAAGGAAATCGTCACCATCGGCGTTCCGGGTATCAGCCCCAATGAGCGGGTCGGCACCTATGTCGAGCCCAAGGACTGGAACGCGCTGATCAGCGATCCGGAAGTGCTGCTGATCGATACCCGCAATGACTATGAGGTTGCCATCGGCACCTTCGAGGGAGCGATCGATCCGGAGACCAGAACCTTCCGCGAGTTTCCCGAGTATGTGCGTCAGCAGTTCGATCCGCAGAAGCACAAGAAGGTGGCCATGTTCTGCACCGGCGGCATCCGCTGTGAAAAAGCCTCCAGCTTCATGCTCAAGGAAGGCTTTGAAGAGGTGTACCACCTCAAGGGCGGCATTCTGCAGTACCTGGAAGATGTCCCGGTGGAACAGAGCAAGTGGCAGGGCGAGTGTTTCGTATTCGACAACCGGGTAACCGTACGCCACGATCTGGCCCCCGGCTCCTTTGATCAGTGCCATGCCTGCCGTCACCCGGTCTCCGCCGAGGACATGGCCTCGCCGCAGTTCGAGCAGGGCATCAGCTGTCCGCATTGCTACGACAGCCTGCCGGAGAAGACCCGCCGCCGTGCGGAGGAGCGCCAGCGCCAGATTCAACTGGCCAAGCTGCGCAACCAGCCCCATCCGATTGGTCTGCCACCGGAACTGGCCAGCCCCAACGCCAGCTGATTCAGGAGAGTCCGCATGTCCCAGCGCCTGATCTACATAATGGATCCCATGTGTTCGTGGTGCTGGGGCTTCGCGCCAGTAATCGACGCCATCCAGCAGGCTTACCCGGATCTGCCGTTGCATCTGGTAGCGGGTGGCCTGCGTCCGGGGGTGACCGATCCCATGCAGGATTCGGCCCGGCAGGCGCTGACCGAGCATTGGCAGGCGGTGGGCAGAACCAGTG
>JAAYHO010000505.1 GCA_012735335.1 Gammaproteobacteria bacterium | reverse complement strand
GCGAGTTGAGCGGCAGGATGGTCGCCGCCTCGGCGTCGCGCAGCAGGATCTCCTCGAAGTGCTGCATCAGCAGGTCGTTCAGCTCGGACAGGGACATGACGATGCGGTAGTACTTCTGCATGAAGCGTTCGACCGCCAGCTTGGCGTCGTTGTCCTCGAAGCCGAACAGCCGCGCCAGCGCCCGTTGGTGGTCGAACAGCAGCCGGTCCTCGGCGCGCCCGGCCAGCGAGTGCAGGGCGAAGCGTACCTGCCAGAGAAAGGCCCGGCCGCTGGTGAGGATGCTGTACTCGGATTCGTTGACAAAACCCTGCTCGACCAGCTGGCGCAGGTCGTTGGTGCCGAAGTGGCGCAGGGCAACCCAGCCGATGGTCTGGATATCCCGCAGGCCGCCGGGGGAGCTCTTTACATTGGGCTCCAGGTTGTACTCGGTATCGTTGAACTTGGCGTGGCGGGCCTGCTGCTCGGCGCGCTTGGCGCGGAAGAACTCGGCACTGGTCCACATGTGCTGCTGGCCCAGCGCGTCGATCATGTCCTGGCGCAGCTGCGGCTCGCCCACCAGCATCCGCGATTCCATCAGGTTGGTGATCACGGTCACATCCGAGCGCGCCTCGTACTGGCACTCGCTGATGCTGCGCACCGCGTGGCCGACTTCCAGGCCGATATCCCACAGCAGGGTGAGAAAACGGCTGATCGGCTCGTGGTAGTGCTCGCCGCTGCTGCCATCGCGCAGCAGGATCAGCAGGTCGATGTCCGAATGGGGGTGCAGTTCGCCGCGTCCGTAGCCGCCGACTGCCAGCAGGGCGATATCCGCCTCCATCGGGCAGTCGAGGGTGGCCCAGGCCTGGCGCAGGATCTGGTCGGTCAGCCAGGCGCGGTCGTGGATCAGTTTGTGAATGTCCCGCTGGCCCTCGAAACGGGCCTTGAGTACGTTGCTGGCGTGCCGCAGGGCGTTCTTGAACGCCCGGGTCGGGCTGCGCGCGGCGGCCAGGTTCTGGCTGAACTGACTCGGGTCAAACAGTTCGTGATCCACAAAGCGCCCTCAACTCAACGGAAGTCTTCGTCCTTGCGCAGGGTCAGTATCTCGTAGCCATCGGCGGTCACCAGAATGGTGTGCTCCCATTGGGCGGAGAGCTTGCGGTCCTTGGTGATGGCGGTCCAGCCGTCGCCCAGCAGGCGGGTTTCATAGCGCCCCTGGTTGAGCATGGGCTCGATGGTGAAGGTCATGCCTTCCTGCAGTTCCATGCCGGTACCGGCCTTGCCATAGTGCAGCACCTGCGGCTCCTCATGGAATACCTTGCCGATGCCGTGTCCGCAGTAATCGCGTACCACGCTGTAGCGGTTGGCGTGGGCATGATCCTGAATGATCTGGCCGATATCGCCGAGGCGGGCACCGGGACGTACCACCGAGATGCCCTTG
Source organism: Gammaproteobacteria bacterium (assembly GCA_012735335.1). Lineage (GTDB taxonomy): Bacteria > Pseudomonadota > Gammaproteobacteria > Pseudomonadales > Pseudomonadaceae > Halopseudomonas. The sequence goes on along the minus strand of JAAYHO010000505.1, from coordinate 4,169 downwards.
TACATGCATTCCTGGGTGACCCGGGACAGGCGCTCGACCCACTCCGGCACTTCGCCGACGTGGAACATCTTGCTGGTATCGCCGAAATAACCATCCTTGATCACGGTGATATCGATGTTCATGGCATCACCGCTCTTCAGCGGCTTGTCATTCGGAATGCCGTGACACACCACATGGTTGAGCGAGGTGCAGATGGACTTGGGGAAGGGGATGCGGCCATGGCCGCCGCCATAGTTCAGTGGCGCGGGGATGGCCTGCTGCACGTTGACGATATGGTCATGGCAGATCTGGTTGAGTTCATCGGTGGTGACGCCCGGTTTGACGTGCTCTTCGATCATTTCCAGAACTTCGGCGGCGAGGCGACCGGCCACGCGCATGCCGGCGATGTCTTCAGCGGTCTTGATGGATACGCTCATGGATGGAGAGTTCTCTCGTATTACCACGCCGATCTGGCGTGCAGAATGGATAGGACAGACTGCAGAGTTTATCAGAAGCCGGACCGGGCTGCTGAGGCTGCTGGTCGACCGCCGGGCATGTCGGCCTTTATCTGGCCCCGGGTTATATGGTATAAAGCGCCGCGCCTGAACGAACGCGGAGACTTTCCGCTGCAGGTGTAACTTAATCCGCACACATATCGACACGTTATTCTGGGTGCCCTGCGGGGTTGAATGGCGGGATATGTGGAGGCTCAACCCGATACAATCTATGGAGTTACCATGACTCAAGTTTCAATGCGTGACATGCTGAAGGCCGGTGCGCACTTCGGCCACCAGACCCGTTACTGGAACCCGAAAATGGGCAAGTACATTTTCGGTGCACGCAACAAGATTCACATCATCAACCTGGAAAAAACCATGCCGATGTTCCACGAAGCCCTGAGCTTTGTGGAGAAACTGGCCGGCGGCAAGAACAAGCTGCTGTTCGTCGGTACCAAGCGCGCCGCCAGCAAGATTGTTGCTGAAGAGGCTTCCCGCGCCGGCATGCCCTACGTTGATCACCGCTGGCTCGGCGGCATGCTGACCAACTACAAGACCATCCGTCAGTCGATCAAGCGTCTGCGCGACCTGGAAACCCAGGCCGAAGACGGTACCTTCACCAAGCTGACCAAGAAAGAAGCCCTGATGCGTTCGCGCGATCTGGAAAAGCTGGATCGCAGCCTGGGTGGCATCAAGGATATGGGTGGTCTGCCCGACGCTATCTTCGTTATCGACGTTGAGCACGAGCGCATTGCCATCACCGAGGCCAACAAGCTGGGTATCCCGGTTATCGGTATCGTTGATACCAACAGCAGCCCGGAAGGCATTGACTACGTGATCCCCGGTAACGACGACGCCATCCGCGCCATCAAGCTGTACGCTGGTGCCATGGCTGACGCGGTACTGCGCGGCAAGAGCGCTGGTGGTGTCAACGAGTTCGTTGAAGAAGTTTCTGCTGAGGCCTCCGAAGGCTGAGCAGGAAGCGGCACCTTGGTGTGAATGCCGTATTCAAAAAGGGGGCCATGCCCCCTTTTTGCACTATGTTGAAATGTTTTGAACGCAACATGATGAGGTCGTCCAGAACAGCGGACGGCTCCCAATCAAGCAAGTCAGAGGAATAGTTCATGTCACAGATTACTGCAGCCATGGTCAAGGAACTGCGTGAGCGTACCGGCCAGGGCATGATGGATTGCAAGAAAGCCCTTGAAGCAGCCGGTGGCGATATCGAAAAAGCCATTGACGATATGCGCGCTGCTGGTGCGATCAAGGCGGCCAAGAAGGCTGGCAACATCGCTGCTGAAGGCTCCATTGCGGTCAAGGTTGCTGATGACAACAAAACCGCCGCCATCATCGAAGTCAACTCCCAGACCGACTTCCTGGCTCTGCAGGACGACTTCAAGGGCTTCGTCAACGACAGCCTGGAGAAAGGCTTTGCCGCAGGTTACACCGATGCTGCTCCGCTGATTGCCGACCAGGAATCTGCCCGTGAAGCGCTGGTTGCCAAGTGTGGTGAGAACGTCAACATCCGTCGCCTGACCCGTGTGGAAGGTGATGTGGTCGGCACCTACCTGCACGGCCATCGTATCGGTGTAGTGGTTGTTCTGAATGGCGGCGACGCCGAGCTGGCCCGTGATATCGCCATGCACGTGGCTGCCAGCAACCCGCAGCTGCTCGACCCGTCCCAGGTTTCCCCTGAGGTCGTCGAGAAGGAAAAGGAAATCTTCCTCAGCCTGAACGCTGACAAGATCGCCGGCAAGCCGGAGAACATCGTTGAGAACATGGTCAAGGGCCGTATCAACAAGTTCCTCGCCGAGGCCAGCCTGGTCGAGCAGCCCTTCGTCAAGGATCCGGACGTCAAGGTCGGTGAGCTGGCCAAGAAGGCCGGTGCCGAGATCGTCTCCTTCATCCGCTTCGAAGTGGGCGAAGGCATCGAGCGCGAAGAAGTCGACTTCGCTGCGGAAGTAGCCGCCCAGGTTGCAGCTTCCAAGCAGTAATGATGCGATCTGAGCGATGCTCCTGCAGATCCCTGAGCAGGGTGTCTGCAGACTGGTAATACGGAAGGCTTCTCGCGCAGGCGAGAAGCCTTCTTTTTAAGAAATACTGAACAAGTCACCGTTCCGGTTGTCTGGGAGTGACTTGTTGAGTGTTTCACCCGACAGCAGGAGAGTGATAAATGGCACAGGTACCCGGTAGCCGTCAGCCCAAGTACAAACGCATCCTATTGAAACTCAGTGGTGAGGCCCTGATGGGCACCGAGGACTTTGGGATCGACCCCAAGGTGCTGGACCGCATGGCACTGGAAATCGGTCAGTTGATCGGTATCGGCGTGCAGGTCGGCCTGGTGATTGGCGGTGGCAACCTGTTCCGTGGCGCAGCGCTGAGTGCTGCCGGTATGGACCGGGTAACCGGCGACCACATGGGCATGCTGGCCACGGTAATGAACTCCCTGGCCCTGCGTGACTCCCTGGAGCGCTCCAATATCCAGACCCGGGTCATGTCGGCCATCACCATGAACGGCGTTACCGAACATTACGACCGTCGCAAGGCCATGCGCTATCTGTCCGGTGGCGACGTGGTAATATTCTCCGCCGGCACCGGCAACCCCTTCTTCACCACCGATACTGCCGCCTGTCTGCGCGGTATCGAAGTCGATGCCGATGTGGTTTTGAAGGCAACCAAGGTGGATGGGGTATATGATCGTGATCCGATGAAGGATCCCAACGCCGAGCGTTTCGACCGCCTCAGCTATGACCAGGTGCTGGATCTGAAGCTGGGCGTGATGGATCTGACGGCTATCTGTCTGATTCGTGATCACCAGATGCCTTTGCGGGTATTCAATATGAACAAGCCCGGCGCACTGCTCAACGCAGTGGTGGGAAGCGCCGAAGGCACATTGATCGAGGGCTGAGCAATGATCAACGAAATCAAGAAGGAAGCGCAGGAGCGCATGAAGAAATCGGCGGACTCTCTGGACGTCGCCTTTGCCAAGATCCGTACCGGACGGGCGCACCCGAGTATTCTCGACAGCGTCATGGTGTCCTACTACGGCTCCGATACGCCGCTGCGTCAGGTGGCCAACGTCACCGTGGAAGACTCTCGCACCCTGGCCCTGAGCGTGTTCGACAAGAGCATGATCCAGGCCGTGGAAAAGGCCATCATGACCTCCGATCTGGGCCTCAACCCGGCTACCGCCGGTACCACCATCCGCATCCCCATGCCGGCGCTGACCGAGGAAACCCGCAAGGGTTACACCAAGCAGGCCCGTGGTGAGGCAGAGAACGCCCGGGTGGCGGTACGCAACATCCGCCGCGATGCCCTGGGCCAGCTCAAGGATCTGCAGAAGGAGAAGGAAATCAGCGAGGACGAAGAGCGTCGCGCCGCTGATGAAGTGCAGAAACTGACCGACAAGTACATTGCCGAGATCGACAAGGCGCTGGAAGCCAAGGAAACGGATCTGATGGCGATCTGATGCAGTTCGCCTCCGCCAAAGGCTCCGTAGCCATGACCGAGAAGAAAACCACCGCCGGTGCTGTACCCCGCCACGTCGCCATCATCATGGACGGCAACAACCGCTGGGCGCGCAAGCGCCTGCTGCCGGGCGTGGCGGGACACAAGGCCGGGGTGGATGCTGTCCGGGCGGTGATCGATGTGTGCGCCACCGAAGGCGTCGAGGTGCTCACCCTGTTCGCCTTC
>JAAYHO010000504.1 GCA_012735335.1 Gammaproteobacteria bacterium | reverse complement strand
GTCGAACAGGGTCACATCATGGCCACGCTCGGCTGCGGTGGTCGCCGCTGCCAGACCTGCCGGGCCAGCACCAACCACCGCAATACGCTTGGCGCTGTGTACCGGAATGAAGTTCAGCTCGGTCTCGTAGCAGGCGCGCGGGTTGACCAGGCAACTGGTCAGACGGCCGCTGAAGGTGTGATCCAGACAGGCCTGGTTACAGCCGATACAGGTGTTGATCTCATCGGCGCGATTGGCCGCGGCCTTGTTGATGAAGTCCGGATCGGCCAGGAACGGGCGCGCCATGGACACCATATCCGCATGCCCCTCGGCCAGCACCTGCTCGGCCACTTCCGGAGTGTTGATGCGGTTGGTGGTCACCAGCGGGATCGACACCTCACCCTTCAGACGCTCGGTAACCTTGGTAAAGGCCGCGCGCGGCACCTTGGTAGCAATGGTCGGAATCCGCGCCTCGTGCCAGCCGATACCGGTATTGATGATGGTCGCGCCGGCCTTCTCGATCTCCTTGGCCAGCAGCACCACCTCATCCCAGCTGCTGCCGTCCTCCACCAGATCCAGCATCGACAGCCGGTAGATGATGATGAACTCCGGCCCCACCGCCTCGCGCACCCGGCGGACGATTTCCAGCGGCAGGCGCATGCGGTTCTCGTAGCTGCCACCCCAGCGGTCGGTGCGCTTGTTGACCCGTTCGACCAGGAACTGGTTGATGAAATAGCCCTCGGAACCCATGATCTCGACGCCGTCATACCCGGCCTGCTGGGCCAGCGAGGAGCAATTGACGAAATCACTGATCTGCTTCTCGATACCCGCCTCATCCAGCTCCTTCGGGGTGAAGGGGTTGATCGGCGACTGCACCGGGCTGGCCGAGACCTGATCCGGGTTGAAGGCATAGCGACCCGCATGCAGGATCTGCATGCAGATCTTGCCACCGGCCTCGTGTACCGCCTGGGTCACGATCTTGTGCTTCTCGGCCTCCTCGGGCGTGCTCAGCTTGGCCGCCCCCTTACCCACACTGCCCTCCTCGTTCGGGCCAAAACCACCGGTCACGATCAGGCCAACACCGCCACGGGCACGCTCGGCAAAAAACGCCGCCATCCGCTCAAAGCCCTGCGGGCGCTCCTCCAGCCCGGTGTGCATGGAACCCATCAGCACACGGTTGCGCAGAGTGGTAAAGCCCAGGTCCAGCGGGGCCAGCATATGGGGGTACGGGGTTTGTACGGTCATCTTGTTGCTCCAGTTCATCATCAGGCACCGGATCGTCCGTCCGGTTTGCAATGAAGCAGACAATAGGCCCAGCCACCGGCGCACTCAATCACCACAAATGACATTTTTATAACCCTGGATTACATTTACTCCCAGAGGGTACGTCACTACTAACCCAGCGACCGCATTAACTCAGCACGCACAGGTTATTCTGGGCCCATGGATTGCCACGTCGCTGCGCTCCTCGCAATGACGGGATGGGGACGCAGCGAGGAACCCCTTCCCGTCATTGCGAACCCAGCGGGCGCGGCAATCCAGCGCCCTCCGGCCACGTCGCGCTGTCAGATAAAAGAACAGGAACCACAGGATGAAACTCGGGGATCTATCGGTCGGCTACCTCTACAGCCTGCAAGCCGCATTGCACAGCCTGGGGCACGATCCACAGACTCTGTTCCGGCGCTATCGGATCAGCGCAGCGCAGCTGCAGGAGCCCCTGGCACGCATCAGCATCCCGAGGTTCATGCGCCTGGGGCATGCCGCGATACAGCTCACCGGCCGGGCTGATATAGGATTATTGATGGGTATCCACAGCCAGCCCTCGCACCTCGGCCTGCCCGGCGTCACCGCCGAATGCGCACCCACCCTCGGCCAGGCCTTCGACACCCTGGTGCGCTTCGAGCGGCTGACCAGTCAGAACTACCGGGGCCACTCCAGCTTCCAGCCACCGGCCACGCGCTTCTACTCGATCAGCCCGTACAACGCCTTCAACCTGTTCGTGGTCGACTCGGCACTGGCCTCGCGCCTGCAACTGGCCCGGCAACTGACCGGTGGCGCCGCCCAACTGCGGGAAGTGCACATCGAATTCCCCGCCCCCGATTACGCCGAGCGCTACGAGGTGCTGTTCGGCTGTCCGGTGCTGTTCGAGCAGGAGCACAATCAACTGCTGTGGGAACCCGCCAGTCTGGATCTGCCCCTGGTCCAGAGCGCCCCCGGCACCCACGCGCAACTGCTCGCACTGTGCGAGCAGCAACTCCATGACTTGACCCGCCATCGGGACCTGCGTGAACGGGTGGAGGAAATTCTGTCTCCGCAACTGCACAGGCAACTACCCGGCCTCGACCAGGTAGCCGCCCAGCTCGGCCTGCCCGGCTGGACCCTGCGCCGCCGCCTCAAGGCCGAAGCGGGCACACGTTTTCAGGACATCATTGATGAGATCAGACGGGACCTGGCGCTGAGTTATATCCGCGACACGGAAACCGCCCTGGGGGAAATTGCCTTCCTGCTAGGCTTCTCATCGCCAGCGGCATTTCAGCGAGCGTTCAAACGGTGGACGGGGGTAGCGCCGGGGCAGTATCGCCGGCAGGCGCGGGACGGAGGCCAGGAAGATCCCACCCCCAACTTGTAGGAACTCCCGCCCCAACCCGTGGGATCCGATTGCGAGAGCCGATTGTGGCAGCCAATTGCGAGAACCAATTGTGGGAGCCGCGCCCTCGCGGCGAACGGGCGGGCGCGGCGTTCTGGGTCGGCATCCTTCGCGCCGAGGGCGACGCTCCCACAGGTTGGGCCTTTGCAGGTATGGGGGCTGCAGTTCTGCCGATTGTGGCAGCCGATTGTGAGGGCTGATTGTGGGAGCTGATTGTGGGAGCCGCGCCCTCGCGGCGAACGGGCGGGCGGGCGCGGCGTTCCAGGTCAGCATCCTTCGCGCCGGGGGCGGCGCTCCCACTGGCGAAGGAAGGAGGCTGGCGCCTACATCTCCTGGGCGTCTTCCACGCTGTCGTCCCATTGTTCTGCATGCTGTTCCAGCAGTTCTTCTTCGTAATCGCTCATGTTGTTTTTCTCCTCTTCGATTCTGAGCAGCAATCTGCCCGGGTGAACCTGGTTTGAGCATCAGGTTATGCACCCAGCATTACACTCAGATGAAGCCCGTCGGCAAAAGTTCAGAGGCATTGACCTTGCCACCGTGTCAGGGTTGAAACTGCGCCCAGTTCATCAATCCGAGGAGTAATTTCCATGAGCACAGTGCAACTGAATGTCGCCGAGATGACCTGCAACAACTGCGTCAAGCACGTCACCGACGCGCTGAATGCGGTCAGTGGTGTAGAGGCTATCGAAGTGAACCTGGAGAAGGGTAAAGTAACCGTCAAAGGCAGCGCCAGCAGCCAGTCACTGGTCGCCGCGCTCGACGCCGCCGGTTACCCCAGCACCATCGGACATGATGGCGAGAGCGTCTGCTGTGGTGGTTGCGGCGGTTAACAGAGACCACGAGGAAGC
>JAAYHO010000503.1 GCA_012735335.1 Gammaproteobacteria bacterium | reverse complement strand
TGATACCGAACAGATTATCGATAGTCTGATGCGTACCGCCGATGCCGCTCTCTACCAGGCCAAACGCGAGGGCAGAAACCGGGTGGCTGCTGCCCCTGCGGAGATCTTCAGCGGCGCGCTATGATCCAGACCGCATGGATGATGCCAGGAATATAGCCGAACAACGTCAGCAGGATATTCAACCAGAAGGCACCGCCGAACCCGACCTGAAGAAATACCCCCAGCGGCGGCAGCAGAATGGCAGCAATGAGTCGCAGGATATCCATCTGAACACTCCTTATCTTTTTGATAGCGCGTAGCTGGCTGGCCCAGCCCGTCTGCCATTCTGACCGCAGCGCCGGGGCAGGGGTTCCGCTGCGGTTGCGTCTGCTGCATATCCTTTGGGGCCCTAGCGGCCTGGCATCCGGAAATGAAAACGCCCGCTGGAAAGCGGGCGTTTGGTGGGGCGAGTGGATCAGAAGTCGTAGGTGGCCGAGACCCAGAGTCGACGTCCTTCCTCGAGAGTACCGTCCACCGAGCGACCGGTCTGGATGTAGTCGGAAACCCAGGCCGGGCTGCCATTGACCAGGGTGTAGGAGGTGCCCTTGGTGAAATCCTTGTCCAGCAGGTTGTAGATGGCCGCGTTGAAGCTCAGGTTCTCGGTTGCGCGGAAGGTACCGCCCAGACTGAACACCTCATAGGCTTTCAGATCGCCTGCCGCGTCGAGCAACTGCTTGTTCGCCCCGCTGAGGTTCTCGTAGTTCTGCAGGAAGCGCTCCCGCTCACTGCGATACTCACCCTGCAGCCAGACACTGGCCTGGGCAGTGGCATCCCAGGTCAGGCGAGCGGTGACCAGGTGTTCCGGGGTGTTGGTGAGGGGCGCGCCCTTGTTCTCGCCGCTCTTCTGCTCGCTGTCGGTGTAGGTGTAGTGGGCGCGAATGCTCCAGGCCGGAGCGAACTGCCACTTGCCGGAGACTTCCACGCCCTGGGTGACCGCCTCGTCGACGTTGACATCCCAGCCAACTGAACCCTGGTCATCGAACCCGACAAGGTTGTAGCAGTCCGCTGGCGGCGGGTTCTGAATCGGCTCATCACCATTCTCGTCGTTATAGTTGCAGTTGTAACGGCTCGTGGACTGGATCTTGTCCTTGAACTTGTTATGAAACACCGTCAGGTTGGCGTTGAAATTGGCCAGGTTGTCGTAATAGATGCCGAACTCGGTGTTGGTACTGATTTCCGGGTCTAGGTCCGGGTTACCCACCGTGGCCACCTGTCCCTGATTCGAAAGGCCGTTCACGCCGCCGTGCAAAGCGTTGACGCTGGGCGTCTTGTATCCGCGGCTGACGCCGCCCTTCAATGTCCAGTTATCCGTAGTGTTCCATACCAGGTAGGCGCGCGGGCTGAAATGGCCGCCGAAGGCGTCGTGATCTTCGTAACGACCACCCAAAGTCAGGGCCAAGTCATCACGCATGCGCCATTCGTTTTCGGCAAACAGGGCCCAGATCTGGCGGTCGAACGTTTCTGGAGCGATACCATCCTCGGTCTTAATGTCCCACCATTGGGCGCCGACCGTGGTGATGTGGCTGTCGCCAACGGGGGCAACGAGCTTGGTGTCGAAGATCAGGTCGGTGGATTTCAGCTCCCGATCATTGCCGACGATGATACTTGGATACTCGTCGTAAGGGGTGCCTACCCCATCGCCCGGAATGGTACGCCCCAGGGTTTCGGTGACGTTGCGGGTCAGGGTGTTGCTCCACTGGCCGAACCCGAGCCGGGCTTCGTGGCCCAGCACGACCTGGTTGCGCTCGAACTTCAGTTCGTCCTTGTAGCCGCTGATGTTATCCGGGTCCAGGGTGGTGCAACCGGCGATGGCGTTGCCCCCGGCGCGACCATCAAGAGTGCCCAGCTGGCAGTCGTCGTTGTTGTAGGTCTGGACGCCGCGCTCGAAATCGACAAAAAAGCTGTGCTGATCGCCAGGCGTGAAATTCAGACGTGTACCGACGGTGAAGTTCTCACCCTCGACCGGGGAGGCACCGCGCTTGCTGACGTTGCTGCCATCACTGAAGGTCAGATCGGAGGCCTCGCGGTCATAGAAGCTGCCGCGCAGGGTCAGGCCGACCAGATCTTCCACCAGCGGACCGCTGGTATACAGGTTGATCCGGCTGCTCTCGCCATAGTCGCTGTCTTCCTGGAAGACATGATCAATACTGGCAGTCGCGCCCCATTCGTTGGATACCTTCTTGGTGATGATATTGACCACACCACCGATGGCATCGGAGCCGTAGAGGGTGGACATCGGCCCGCGGATCACCTCGATGCGCTCGATGGCGGACATCGGCGGCATGAAGCTGGTGTTGGTATCACCAAAGCCGTTCGGGGTCACATCACCGCCCGGGTTCTGGCGACGGCCGTCGATCAGGATCAGGGTGTATTCACTGGGCATCCCGCGCAGGCTGATATTCAGGCCTCCGGTCTTGCCGGTACCCTGGCGGATATCCACTCCCTCAACGCCATCCAGCGCCTGGGCAAGGTTGCTGTAGCGGTTGCGCTGCAGGTCTTCCTGACTGATGACGCTGATGCTTGCCGGTGCGTCGGTGATCTTCTGTTCGTAACCGGCAGCAGTGACCACGGTGTCGGCCAGACGAACGCTTTCCTGGTTGGCCAGAGCCACGCTGGTGGCCAGCAATGCCAGGGTGCCGACAAAGGCGCGAGAGCCGGGCAGGGCGGTGGGGGTATGCGACATCAGTGTTCCTCTCCTATGGATACGGGCGGCAGCGTATTGTTTATGAGTATAGTGATGATAAGCATTATCAATCGCGGCAATCATACCTATGCCTCGCTGAAGGTCAACCCTGAAAACAGCTTGTTTTGGCTGCGGCATGATGCCGCGGGGATTTTGTGAAGAGCGAGTGGAGGAGCGGGAAGGAAGGTGGTGGCCAGTGGGGGCGCCCTGTGACTGGGCGCCCGGGAGTATTTACTTCAGGCGGCGTTCGATGCCCATGTGCACCAGAATCTTTGCCGAGATCTCTTCCACGGAGAAGTGGGTGGAGTTGATGTGCGGGATGTTCTCCCGGCGGAACAGGTTTTCCACTTCGCGGATCTCGAACT
>JAAYHO010000502.1 GCA_012735335.1 Gammaproteobacteria bacterium | reverse complement strand
TATTCAATCTGGATACCGGCCTGAACGTGTTCAACGCCGGTATCCTGCTGGCGCTGATGGCGATTCCGACCATTGCCAGTATCGCCGAAGACGCCATCTACAGTGTGCCCAAGTCGATGAAGGATGGTGCGCTGGCGCTGGGTGCCACCCACTGGGAAACCATCTGTGGGGTGGTGTTTCCGGCCTCCATCACCGGTATCGCCACCGCGGTGGTACTGGGTATTGCCCGGGTGATCGGTGAAACCATGGTGGTGCTGATGGTGGCTGGTGGTGCGGCGATGATCCCGGGGTCGATCTTCGATCCGGTACGCCCGATGCCGGCCAACATTGCCGCCGAGATGGGCAACGCGGCGTTCCGCAGTGATCACTACCATGCGCTGTTTGCCATCGGTCTGGTGCTGTTCCTGATCACCTTCCTGTTCAACCTGCTGGCGTCCTACTTCGCCAACAAGTACCGCCGTGTCGGGGAGGCCATCTGATGCTGGGTTCACAGAGTCGTAATCGTCGCAGAAGAAATATCCAGAAGGTGGCCTTCGGGGTTCTGGGGGTCACGGCTACCCTCAACCTGCTGGCGCTGCTGGGCTTCCTGCTGTTCATCGCGGTCAACGGTATTTCCGCGATCAACTGGGAATTCCTCTCCGAGATGCCGCGTAATGCCATGACCGAGGGCGGTATTCTGCCGGCCATTCTGGGTACCCTGTACCTGAGTATCGGTGCCATTCTGGTGGCCTTCCCGATCGGGGTAGGTACCGCCATCTACTTGAATGAGTTTGCCAAGGACGGGTTCTGGGTACGCATGATCCGCCAGGGTGTGGTCAACCTGGCCGGTGTACCTTCGGTGGTCTACGGTCTGTTCGGCCTGGCGTTCTTCGTCATCATCCTGAAGATGGGCGTCAGCATCATGGCCGGTGCCCTGACCCTGGCGGCGTTCATTCTGCCGCTGGTGATCGGTTCGGCCGAAGAGGCGCTGCGGGCAGTACCCAAGAATATGCGTCTGGCCTCGCTGGCGCTGGGTGCGACCCGCTGGCAGACCATCTACCGGGTGGTGCTGCCGCCGGCGCTGCCGAGCATGCTGACCGGTCTGATCCTGGGTATCAGCCGTGCTGCCGGTGAGACTGCGCCGATCATGTTCACCGCGGCGGTGTTCTCCACCGCCAAACTGCCGACCTCGGTGTTCGATGAGGTCATGGCGATGCCCTATCACATCTACGTGCTGGCAACGGCGGGGACCAATATCGAACAGACCCGCCACCTGCAGTACGGCACGGCGCTGTTGCTGTTGCTGATCGTGGTGGTGCTCAACCTGTTTGCCATTCTGCTGCGCAACAAGCTGCAGAAGCGATACAAGTCCAGCACCTGATAGCGTCGTTGCTTAACAGATACGGGTAACCGAAATGAATACTGAGTCGACTATGAATATGCAAACAACCCCTCCGCAAACGGATAAGATGACGGTTTCCGCAGCCCAGGCATTGCCCGAGATGGGAGACAGACTGTCCATGGAGAATGAAACCATCAAGGTTCAGGTCAACGATCTGAAGCTCTATTACGGTGAAGACCAGGCGCTCAAGGGTATCGATATGCGTATCCCCGAGCGCAAGGTGACTGCCTTTATCGGCCCGTCAGGGTGCGGTAAATCCACCCTGCTGCGCTGCTTCAACCGCATGAATGACCTGGTGGATATCTGCCGGATCACCGGTGAGGTACTGATCGGTGGCAAGAATATCTATGACCGGGACGTGGACGTGGCCGAGCTGCGCCGCAACGTCGGCATGGTGTTCCAGAAGCCCAACCCCTTCCCCAAGACCATCTACGAAAACGTGGCCTACGGTCTGCGTCTGCAGGGCGTGCGTTCCAAACGCACCCTGGACGAGGTGGTCGAGCAGTCGCTGCGCGCCGCCGCGCTGTGGGATGAGGTCAAGGACCGGCTGCATGACAACGCCTTCGGCATGTCCGGCGGTCAGCAGCAGCGTCTGGTGATTGCGCGGGCCATCGCCATCCAGCCGGAAGTGCTGCTGCTGGACGAACCGGCCTCGGCCCTGGACCCGATCTCGACGCTGAAGATCGAGGAGCTGATCAACGATCTGAAGGACAAGTACACCATCGTCATCGTCACCCACAACATGCAGCAGGCGGCTCGGGTGTCCGATTACACCGCCTTCATGTACATGGGCGAGCTGATCGAGTTCGGTGATACCAACACCCTGTTCACCAACCCGAGCAAGAAGCAGACCGAAGACTACATCACCGGTCGCTACGGTTAATTGTGGGGAATGATGCCATGACAAAAGATACCGAAGGTTTTACCCAGCATATTTCCCAGCAGTTCAACGAGGAGCTGGAATCCCTGCGCACCCGTCTGCTGGAAATGGGCGGACTGGTCGAGAAGCAGGTATATGACGCGGTTACCGCGCTGATCGAGGCCGATGGCCAGCTGGCGGAAAAGGTCCGTGAGAACGACAACATCACCAACGCCATGGAGCGGCAGATCGACGAGGAGTGCATGCGCATTCTGGCCCGTCGTCAGCCGGCGGCCAGTGACCTGCGGCTGGTGGTGAATATCAGCAAGATCATCGTTGATCTGGAGCGTATCGGCGACGAAGCCTCGAAGATCGCCCGCCGTGCCCTGCAACTGATCGAGGAAGGTCAGGCGCCACGTGGCTACGTCGAGTGCCGCCATATCGGCTATCACGTGCACAAGATGGTGCAGCAGTCGCTGGACTCCTTCGCCCGCTATGACAGCCACCTGGCGCTGGAAGTGGCCCGGGAAGACAAGATCGTCGACCGCGAGTACAAGACCGCCATGCGTGAGATGGCCACCTACATGATGGAAGATCCGCGCTCGATCAGCCGGGTGCTGAACATCCTCTGGGTACTGCGTTCACTGGAGCGGGTCGGTGACCACGCGCGTAACGTCGCCGAGCATGTGATCCACATGGTGGAAGGCACCAACGTGCGCCACATCGGGCTGACAAGAATGGCCGAGGAAGTGGGCAAGTCCAGCAAGAGCTGAGCTGCTTCTGAGAAATGGAAACCCGGAACCCTGCGTTGCAGGCTTCCGGGTTTTTTATTGCTGCAGATATGAAAACACCCCGCTATCCACAGGATGAGCGGGGTGTCTGCTGTTGCCTTGCTGAACTCAGTTGCTCAGCGACAGGATCCAGTCAGCCAGGATGCCGGCTTCCTCGTCGGTCACCTGGTTCGGCGGCATGGGGATCGGACCCCAGACACCCTGGGAACCCTTGGTGATGCTGGCGACCAGATGCTCCTTGGCATCGTCCTGACCAGCGTATTTTTCGGAAACCAGTTTGTAGGCCGGGCCTACCATGGGGTTATCAACAGTGTGACAGGCGATGCAGACCTTGCTCTGCAGCAGCTCTTCAGCAGTGGCGGCAGAGGCTGTGTGTGCAGCTGTCATGGCCGCTACGGCAACCAGGGGCAACAAATAGAATTTCATGGTGTATCCTCGAAAGGCTGATCGGAAATGCGGCTCCTGCTTGGCGTATCGCAGTGTTCTCGCGGCAGGTATGGTAACAAAAATGGCTCATTACCGCCGATTGTTCAAGTGACAAATCGACGCACAAAAGCCATGTGGGATTCAGCACAGGTATTTGAGTATATTGCGGTACACAAATAGAATGTGTCCCGATCCGGTCGCTCCAGCAAATTGAACGGCCCGTCAGACCATCCCTTGAGCATTGGAGATCATATGGAAATCCTGTCCTACAACAATAACTGGAGCTACCCCACCAACGTCCGAGTCGGCGCTGGCCGTCTGCAGGAGCTGGGCAAGTGCTGCCGCCAGCTGGGCATGCAGGCACCGCTGCTGGTAACCGACCCGGGGCTGGCGGCCCTGCCCATGGTCGAGCAGGCCATGCAGGTATGCCGTGATGCGGGCCTGCAGGTGGGTCTGTTCAGCGCGGTCAAGGGTAACCCCACCGGAACCAACGTCATGGACGGTGTGGCCGCCCTCAAGGCCGGCCAGCATGACGGGGTGATCGCCTTCGGTGGTGGCTCGGCGATTGATGCGGCCAAGGCGGTGGCGCTGGTCGCCCATCAGGACTGTGCGCTGTGGGAAGCGCGTAACCCGGCCAACGTCGATGCGTCGCGTATTCTGCCGGTGGTCGCGGTACCCACCACCGCCGGTACCGGCTCGGAAGTGGGCAACGCATCGGTGATCACCGATGAGGAAAACCACACCAAGCGCATCCTGTTCCACCCGCGCATCCTGCCGGGCATCGTGATCCTGGACCCGGAGCTGACCCTGGGCCTGCCGCCCAAGCTGACTGCCGCTACCGGCATGGATGCGCTGGCGCACAACCTGGAAGCCTTCCTCGCCCCGACCTACCATCCGATGGCCGAAGGTATCGCGCTGGAAGGGCTGCGTCTGGTCAAGGAATACCTGCCCAGAGCGGTACGTAACGGTCAGGACATCGATGCCCGGTTGCAGATGCTGGTCGCTTCGAGCATGGGCGCTACCGCGTTCCAGCGCGGTCTGGGGGCCATTCACGCGGTGTCCCACAGCATCGGCGCGCTGTATGACTCGCACCATGGCCTGCTCAACGCCATCGTCATGCCCTATGTGATGCAGATGAACCGGCCGGTGATCGAAGCGGAAACCGCCCGTGCCGCCCGCTACCTGGGCCTGCCCCATGCGGACTTCAATGGTCTGCTGGACTGGGTACTGGCGCTGCGCGCCGAGCTGGAAATCCCCCATACCCTGGCCGAGATCGGCATTGATGATTCCCGCGCCGAGCTGATCGGGGAAATGTCGGTCAAGGATGTCACCGCCCGCACCAACGCCCGTCAGTTGAGCGTTGATGAGTATCGTCAGCTGTTCCTCAATGCGGTAAGCGGTACCCTCTGAGATGGTGTCCGGGTGAGCGGTCGCTGGTCGGCCGCTCATCACCGCCAGGCAATACGTCCCCTCCCGAATTCCTCAGGGTCTGGCTGCTCTGGCCTCGCCTGCCGATAGTTGCTGACATGTCGCTTCGTTGGGTTAAGCTAGACGCAGCCCTGGAGGATTGAATCGTTATGTCGAAAGTAGCGGCGCTGGTAGTGGATGATGCCCCCTTTATCCGTGACCTGATCAAGAAGGCCCTGCGCGGGCACTTTCCCGGTCTGCATATCGAGGAGGCGGTGAACGGCAGCAAGGCACGTCAGCTGCTGGCCCGCACGTCCTTCGATCTGATTCTGTGTGACTGGGAGATGCCCGAGCTGAGTGGTCTGGAGCTGCTGCAGTGGTTCCGCACCCAGCCCGGTCAGCAGAAAACTCCCTTTATCATGGTCACCAGCCGCGGTGACCGGGATAACGTGGTGCAGGCGATTCAGGCCGGGGTCACCGATTATGTCGGCAAGCCCTTTACCAATGAGCAGTTGATTTCCAAGGTCAGCAAGGCGCTGCACCGCAGCGGTAAGCTGCAGCAGCTGCGCAGCCGACCGGTGCAGACCAGCACCGGGCATGCTCAGGAGACGGTCAATACGCTGCTGACCCCGCGCAAGACCGCCGCCCCTGCCGCGCCATCAGCTCCGCGCCCGGTGGAAGAAGACACCCGGGAAGTGGTCATGCGCTCGCCAGCGCGGGCGCAACTGCGCGTCGCCGGTCAGCAGTTTGCCTGTGTCATCCGCCGCCTCAGTCTGCGTGATGCGCAATTGCTGGTGCGCCGCAGTGAGCGTCTGCCGCAGCTGTTCGAGAGTGCCGTGCTGGATCTGGAGCAGGATGCCGAGGACGATGCGGTAGCGCGGATCAATGGCTATGTGCACGCCCTGTCGGCACTGGAGGAGCGGGTGGACAGCGAGTGGGTGCTGACCACCGTCCGCTTCGTCGATCAGGACCCGGCCAAGCTGGAGCGCCTGTCGCTGATGATTGCCGCCGCCGAGTAGGCGACAGCTTTCAGGACTCGGTAAGCAGCCGGGCGGCCGGGAACACGCAGGTAAAGGTACTGCCCTTGCCGGGGGTACTGCTGATCTGCAGTTCACCCTGATGGCGCATCAGCACATGCTTGACGATGGCCAGGCCCAGCCCGGTGCCACCGGTGGTGCTGTTGCGGCTGGAGTCGACCCGATAGAAACGTTCGGTGAGGCGCGACAGGTGTTCCGGTGAAATCCCCGGGCCGTTATCCGTTACGCTCAGGCGGGCACCCTGTTCGTCCTGGCTCCAGCTGATCTGGATCTGTCCGCCGTCCTGGGTGTATTTCACCGCGTTGTAGACCAGGTTGGAAATGGCGCTGCGCAGCTCGGTTTCCAGCCCGCGCAGGGCGACGCTGGTGTGGCACTCCAGCGAGATCTCATGCTGGCGCTCACCGGACAGAGCCAGCGCGTCCTTGCGGATATCCGGCAGCAGCAGGTCGATGCGCACCGGCTTTTCCTCGGCCCGGGTGTCGGAGGTTTCCAGGCGTGACAGCATCAGCAGGTCATTGAGCAGGCTCTGCATGCGGCTGGCCTGTTGCTGCATCTGGTTCAACGGGCGCAGCCAGCGGGAGTTGCTGCCTTCTTCACTGTCGAGCATGGTTTCCAGATAGCCCACCAGCACGGTCAGCGGAGTGCGCAGTTCATGGGAGACGTTGGCGACGAAGTCCTTGCGCATCTGTTCGAGGTTATGCAGCCGGGTCACGTCGCGTACCAGGATCAACCGTTCGCCGTTGCCATAGCGGGTGATGTTGTACTGCAGCCAGGTGCTGATGCTCAGCGGAGAAGGGATGTTCAACGGTTCGCGGTAGTCGGCCTTGTCGAAGTATTCGACAAACCGGGGGTCGCGCAGCAGGTTATGTACATGCTGGCCGCTGTCGTTGGGCGCGCGCAGGCCCAGCAGCTGCTCGGCCGAGTGGTTCCACCATTCCAGATGGCCCTCGCGGTCGAGCATCACTACTCCGTCGCGCAGTGCGGCGGTGGAGGTCTGAATGCGCTCGATGACCGCCTGTAGCCGACCCCGGGCCCGTTGATCCCGGCGTTGCAGGCGATAGATGTCGTCGAAGATGCTGCCCCACAGGCCCCGGGCTTCCGGTGGCGGCTCACCGGGGCGGGTACGCAGCCAGTGTTGCAGGCGTCGGGTCTGCCAGAGGGTGTGCAGCAGGTAGATACCGAGCCCGACGACCAGTGCCCAGGCGGGTTGCCCGAGGGCCAGTCCGATGATCAGGCAGGCCAGCAGCAGCCAGAACAGCCTGCCGATAATCGCCGTGAACCAGTTTCTACTCACCTGTTCATCCTGCTGAAGGGGCGCTGCAAGCCGGTCCGACCAGCACTCAGCCCTTGGTGGAAAAGCGGTAACCCGTGCCACGTACGGTCTGCACCAGTCCATCGTAGGACGGACCCAGCGCCTTGCGCAGGCGGCGGATATGAACATCCACAGTACGTTCTTCGACATACACATTGCCACCCCAGACCTGGTCCAGCAGCTGGCTGCGGGTGTAGGCGCGTTCCTGGTGGGTCATGAAGAACTGCAGCAGACGGTATTCGGTCGGGCCGATCTCGGCGGGTTTGCCGTCGATGGTCACCCGGTGACTGACCGGATCCAGACACAGGCCGCCGATCTCGATGGGCGACTCGTCTTCCAGGGCCCCGGTGCGACGCAGCACGGCTTTCAGCCGGGCCACCAGTTCGCGCGGGGAGAACGGCTTGGTGATGTAGTCATCAGCGCCGGTTTCCAGCCCCTGGATCTTGTTGTCTTCCTCGCCCTTGGCGGTGAGCATGATGATCGGGATATCGGCGGTCAGCTCATCGCGTTTCAGGCGGCGGGCCAGCTCGATGCCGCTGGTGCCCGGCAGCATCCAGTCGAGCAGGATGAGATCGGGTTTGGCATCGATGATGGCGGCATGCGCCTGCTGGGTGTTTTCTGCTTCAAGGCAGCGATATCCGGCCATTTCCAGCGCAACGGCAATCATTTCCCGAATGGGGGCTTCGTCGTCAACGATCAGTATGGTCTTGTCTGCCATGGTGCTCCGTCCAGTTGCATATCTGACCTGCTGATTAGATAACAATTTTGTTGCAGTTGTATTACTGCCCGTATAGCCCTCAGGCCAGCTGGTAATGCAGCACCAGTCCGGCAAACAGTAGCAGTCCGCTCCAGTGGTTGGACAGGAAGGCGGTCAGGCAGGCATCCGGGTCCCGGTCGCGGATCAGCCACTGCTGCCAGGCGAAGCTCAGCAGCATGGCCGCCAGTCCCAGGTAATAGTAACCGCCCAGCGCAAAACGGTTGCCCACCAGTACCAGGCACAGCACTACCAGCCCCTGCAACAGGCCGATGATCAGGCGGTCGGCCTCGCCGAACAGGATGGCGGTGGACTTGACGCCGATCACCAGGTCATCCGGCCGGTCGCACATGGCGTACTCGGTATCGTAGGCCACGGTCCAGATCAGGTTGGCGATATACAACAGCCACAGGGCCACCGGCAGCTCACCGGTCTGCGCCGCAAAAGCCATGGGGATAGCCATGGAATAGGCCGCGCCCAGGACCACCTGGGGGTAGAAGGTAAAGCGCTTGCAGAACGGGTAGACGGTAGCCAGGGCCACGGCCACCAGTGCCAGCTTGAAGGTCAGCAGGTTGGTCCACAGCAGCAGCGAGGCGCTGAGCGCGACCAGCACGGCAAAGGCCAGCAGCGCCTCCCGAGCGCTGAGGCGGCCGGTGGCCAGCGGCCGGTTGCGGGTACGGGTGACGTGCCCGTCCACCCGGCGATCGGCAAAGTCGTTGATGGCGCAGCCCGCCGAGCGCATCAGTATCACCCCGGCAACAAACACCGCCAGCAATACCGGATCGGGAAAGCCCTCGGCGGCCAGCCACAGGGCACACAGCGTCGGCCACAGCAGCAGGTAGATACCAATCGGGCGATCCAGGCGCATCAGCTGGATGAAATCGATGGCGCGGGGGTGCAGGCGGGACAGGGGTTTGATCAGCAGGCCGATCACGGCAATCTCCAGAGCAGAAAAGTGACGGAATCAGGCTGGGCGCGGCCAGCCGGGCAGAAACACTTCACAGACCAATAGTTGCAGGCGTTCACTGCAGAAGCGTGAACGCCGCGCCCAGCAGTGCTCGGCGCGCAGGGCGGCGGGCAACCAGGCAGCGGGGTAGGGGCTGATTTCAATGGGCTCGCGGCGGATGCGCGGGTCGCTGAACAGCAGCTCGCCGAGGCTGCGGCTGCCCAGGTTCTCCAGATGTACCCCGGCGGCATTGAAGGCCTGCAGGTCGGCCACGGTGCGGGCAAATACCCGGGGTGCGCCCGCAGTATGCAGCAGTACCTCGCGGATCCACACCGGCTGGCCTGGGTGCAGGCCCAGCGCGGCGGCCTCGTCGTCACGGGCGGGCTGCTGTTGCTCGGCCAGCACCTCGACGCGGAAGTCATTCTGCCCGGCGGCGGTCAGCCGGCGCGTCAACGACCCCTGGTCCGACAACCAATCAAGCAGGGTGCCGGTTGGTTGCTGGGGGTGTGAGGTGGCCGGGTGCCAATCGGGAATACGCATGGGTACCTGTGGTCGCTGTGTCAGTGTCGTGTCAATGTGCAGAGGGTAGCATGTTTGCGCCGCTCTCCGCTGGGCAACCGGCCCTGCCGGGTGCTGGCGTGGCAGGGGATTGGCGGATACTCTGGGGACACCGGCAGCAGCAGGATCAGCAGATGAAAAAGTGGCAATGTGTGGTGTGTGGCTTCATCTACGATGAGGCGCAAGGCTGGCCCGAGGACGGCATAGCCCCAGGTACCCGCTGGGAAGATGTGCCAGCGGACTGGGAGTGCCCCGATTGCGGCGTCGGCAAGGACGACTTCGAGATGATCGAGCAGGGTGCAGATTGAGACATTCTTGGCTTTTTGCCGAAAATAGGCGATAAACGGCATCTGTCAGCCGGATTCCGGCTGGCGCTGTGGTTCGAGTCGTGCGATGCTGTGCGGGCTTGAACAACCCCATGCCAGGCAAGGCGGGCTGGATAAAGCAGTGCTGCAGAAGCAGCAGAAAACAAAAACAACACAAAGTGAGGCTTTATATGCGTAAACCGGAACTCGCAGCGGCTATTGCCGACAAGGCTGACTTGAGCAAGGATCAGGCAAACCGCGCGCTCAACGCAATTCTCGATGAAATCACCCAGGCTCTGAGCCGCAAGGATACCGTTACCCTGGTCGGGTTCGGCACTTTCCTGCAGCGTCACCGCGGTGCCCGCACCGGCAAGAACCCGCAGACCGGTGAGCCAGTCAAGATCAAGGCCAGCAACACCGTCGCCTTCAAACCCGGCAAGGGTCTGAAAGACTCGGTCAATTGAACTGTCACCCGGGGGCCGTTCGGCCCCCGGTGTTACCCCTCAGCGGTTGAAGCCCAGCTGGTACTCAGTGACCAGCTTGCGCAGCGCATCCTGTGCATCCAGCACCTTGTCCACTGCCTTCTCTGCCTCTTCCCGGCTCAGACCGATACGTTCGAACAGCGCATCCGGTATGGGCATCAGCGGTCCGCTGCCCAGCTCCCGTTCGCGCAGCAAGGCCAGACTCAGGTACACCAGATTGGCATAGATATGCTGCTCGCCCTGGTAGTCCGGATCATGTTGGTGGCGGATGGCGGTGGATATTTCCACCGGCATGTCCCAGTAGCGCATCAGCCAGCTGCCGATCTGATCCCGGTTGACCCCGAGCAGGTGCTGATCCACCAGCCAGGCGGGCACATGGGGGTTGGCCTCCATATGTCGACAGATCAACTTGAAGTAGGGCGGGAAGATATACGCCAGGACCAGATAGCCGAAGTTGTGCAGCAGTCCCGCCAGATAGTTCAGGCCTGACTCCGGGCGTCGGTCCCGGGGCAGCATCCGCGCCAGACCCTCGATCACCGCAGCGCTGTAGATTGCCTGCTCCCAGTAGGGAGTGGTGCGCTCGGGGGCGTCCTTGGGCAGACTGAAGGTCTTGCCCAGGGCCAGACCGATGGACAGGTTCATCACCAGGTCGAAGCCGAGCACCCGGACGATGGCGTCTTCCACCGAGCGAATGCGACCGGGGGCGGCATAGAAGGAGGATGAGGCCCAGCTGACCACCTGCGCCGCCAGACTGGGGTCGGTTTCCACCACGTCGGTCAGTTGTTCCACGGTGGCGTCCGGATTGACCCGCAGGGTCATGATGCGCTGGGCGGTGCTGGGCAGGGGTGGGATCTCGATGGTTTCTTCCAGCCGCTGGCGCATGCGCAGGGCGGTGAAGTTCTTTACGGCGGCGCTGATGTCCTGCTGGTCCTGTTCCGGATCCTCGGCACTGCACTGGATGCTGTCCAGCGGTACCGCGAAGCTGGCTGCGGTGGCCGAGTCAACCAGCGCTTTCAGCGCCTGGTTGTCCAGCTCCAGACACCAGCCCGCCAGTCCGCTGGGCATCCACACCCGTGGTTGGTTCAACAGCACCTGTTCGATGATACAGGGCGCTTCGACCAGTGCAGGCAGGCCCGGCAGGTAGCTCAACTGATAGTGGTCGAGAATCCGCTGCAACTGCTTGTCCCGTACCGGCTGCAATGGCCGCTGGGTCAGCTTCTCCAGTTCGCGCAGATCCAGCAGGTGGTCGGAGGGAATCAGTGTCAGTACTACACCATCCTCATCGGACAGCAGGCAGACCGAGATCTGCTGGCTGGCCGGGCCGGCTTCATGCAGCGGACGCAGCTGATAGGCGATGGCCTGGCGCTGCAGTTGTTTTTCCAGCAGATCAGGCAATGTGGCGGTGGCACTCATCGTGATTCCTTGTCCGAAAAATTGCCCTGCGATCTTAGCACGAGGCTGTTCCGAGTGTGGCTGGTTAAACCTGGGCGAATTGCTGTCCTTCGGCGAGCCAGCGGTCGATGATCGCGGCGGCCCGCTGCGGATGCTGTCCGGCGAGGCTGGCAGCGGCCTGCTGCACCTGCGGCAGCAGGTCGGCATCGCGTACCAGATCGGCCACGCGGAACTGGATCAGCCCGGTCTGGCGGGTGCCCAGCACCTCGCCGGGGCCGCGCAGCTCCAGATCCTTCTCGGCTATGACAAAGCCATCCGAACTCTCACGCATGATGCTCAGCCGCTCCCGGCCCAGCGCCGACAGCGGGGCCTGATACAGCAGCACGCAGTGGCTGGCGGTACTGCCGCGACCGACCCGCCCGCGCAGCTGGTGCAGCTGGGCCAGCCCCAGGCGTTCGGGGTTCTCGATGATCATCAGGCTGGCGTTGGGTACGTCCACGCCCACCTCGATCACCGTGGTGGCAACCAGCAGGTGCAGGTCGCCGTCCTTGAACGCCTGCATGATCTCGGCCTTTTCGCTGGCCTTCATGCGACCGTGGATCAGGCCGATGGACAGCTCCGGCAGGTGTTCGCAGAGGTTCTGCCAGGTGACCTCGGCGGCCTGGGCCTGCAGTTGCTCGGACTCCTCGATCAGGGTGCACACCCAGTACGCCTGACGGCCCTCGGTGCAGCCTGCGCGGACCCGCTCGATGACTTCTTCCCGGCGGCTGTCGGAGATCAGCACGGTGTTGATCGGCGTGCGCCCCGGTGGCAGCTCGTCGAGAATCGAGGTGTCCAGGTCGGCGTAGGCGCTCATGGCCAGCGTGCGCGGAATCGGCGTGGCGGTCATGATCAACTGATGCGGGCAGAGCCGCCCGTCGACGCCCTTCTGGCGCAGCGCCAGACGTTGCTGCACGCCGAAGCGGTGC
>JAAYHO010000501.1 GCA_012735335.1 Gammaproteobacteria bacterium | reverse complement strand
CTGCAGAGCAGCCGGCGCAATCAGGCGCTGTTGTTCCGACTGGATGAGGCGCGCCAGCAGGCCGAAGCGCTCAACGTGCAGCTCACCGGGGAGATCCAGCACCGCCGCCAGGCCGAGCAGCAATTGCGCAACAGCCACGATGTGCTGGAGCACCGGGTAACCCAGCGCACCGCCGAACTGCAGCAGACCCAGGTGCGTCTGAGCATGGCGCTGGAGGCCAGCGCACTGGGGTTATGGGACTGGAACCTGAACACCGATGCGGTCTACCACTCGCATCTGCAGGAAATCTTCGGCCTCAGTGGCAACCAATTGGCCATGCGTGATGATCTCACGCCGCTGGTGCATCCGGATGACGCCGGGCGGGTACGCGAGGCGCTGATCAATCACTTCAAGCACGGCACACCCTACTGCATCGAATACCGGGTGCGCCATGAGCAGGGGCACTGGGTGTGGGTAGAAGACAACGGCCGCGCTGTCGAACGTGACAATAACAACCGCGCCCTGCGCATGATGGGCACACGCCGGGATATCACCGCACGGCGGCAGCAGCATGAGCAGGAACGCCTGGCCGGAACGGTATTCGAAGCCACCTCCGACGGCATCTTCATCCTCGACCCGCAACACCGGATACTGACAGTCAACCAGGCCTTCAGTGTGATTACCGGCTACCCGGCACGGGACGTGATCGGTCAACCGCTGTTCACCCGCAGCAGCGACCCGGAAACCCTGGAGACCTACAACCGCATGCGCTCCGCCCTGCGCAGTCAGGATCGCTGGGAAGGTGAGGTCATCGAGCAACGGCGCAGTGGCGAGCGTTACCCGCAGTGGCTGCAACTGGCAATAGTGCGCAACGAGCATAACGAAATCACCCATTACGTCGGCTTCTTTGCCGACCTGACCACCAGCCGCAAGACCGAGGAACAGCTGCGCTACCTCTCCGACCATGACCCGCTGACCCAACTGGCCAACCGCAGCCTGTTTACCCACAGTCTGGATGAGGCTACCGCTACGGCGCGCAGCCAGGGACACAGCCTGAGCCTGCTGCATATCGATCTGGACAGATTCAAGTACATCAACGATACCCTGGGCCATATCCAGGCCGATGCGCTGCTGTGCGAGATAGCCGACCGGTTGAAGGAGGCTCTGCCGGACGCTCACATTCTCGCGCGCCTGTCCGCCGACGAGTTCGTGGTAGTAGAGCAGGGCCTGCTGCAACCCCAGGCCGAGCAACTGGCCGAGCGCCTGCTGCACAAGCTGGCCGAACCCATAGTGCTGGGCGGCAACGAGCTGATCATTTCCGCTTCCATCGGCATCAGCCGGTTCCCGGACAATGCGCGCAACAGCCTGCAACTGATCAACCGCGCCAATCAGGCGATGCAGCACGCCAAAGGGAGCGGCGGCAATTGCTACAAGTTCTACTCCTCCGACCTGCCCAGCCCCAAGGTTGACCGTCTGCATCTGGAGAACGAGCTGCGCAAGGCGATTACCGAGGAGCAGCTGTTGGTGCACTACCAGCCCAAGCTGCATCTGGCCAGCAACCTGATCACCGGTGTCGAGGCGCTGGTGCGCTGGCAACACCCGACCCGGGGCATGCTGCCACCGGTGGAGTTCATTGCCATTGCCGAGGAAACCGGGTTGATCCTGCCGCTGGGCAACCTGGTGCTGCGCATCGCCTGCCAGCAGGCCAGCCAGTGGCTGCACGAAGGCCCGACCGCCCTGCGCGTGGCGGTGAACATGTCGGTCCAGCAACTGCGCCAGCCGCAGTTTGCCGTTGAGGTGGCGGACATCCTGCGCGAGACCCGACTGCCCGCCAACCTGCTGGAACTGGAGCTGACCGAAAGCATGCTGCTGGAGCAGAGCGCTACGGTAGCCGACAACCTGACCGCCCTGGAGGAGCTGGGGGTGAAGCTGTCAGTGGATGATTTCGGGACCGGCTACTCCTCGCTGGCCTATCTCAAGCACTTCCCGATCCACAGCCTGAAGATCGACCGCGCCTTCATCAATGAGCTGGATGAACAATCCCGGGATTCGGCGATCGTACGGGCCATCGTCGCCATGGCCCACAGCATGGACCTGCAGGTGGTGGCCGAGGGTGTGGAGCAGGACGCTCAACTGGCCTTCCTGCGCACCCAGGGCTGCGATGAAGTACAGGGCTACCTGATCAGCAAGCCGGTACCGGCGCCACTGTTGACCCAGTTGCTGCAGCGGCGCCAGCGTAACGGCAATATCGAGCTGTCCGCCAGCAACCCCTGAAAGACCTGGGGCCTAACGCTCATCCAGCCAGACATGCCCCGCCCGCTCCAGCAGACTGTCAGCCGCCTCCGGCCCCCAGCTGCCGGCGGCGTAGCGCTTGGGTGAGCGATAGACCTCGCGCCAGCCACCAATGATCGGATCGACCCAGCGCCAGGCGGCTTCGATCTCGTCCCGGCGCATGAACAGGGTGGCATCGCCATCGATCACATCCAGCAGCAGGCGCTCGTAGGCATCCCAGCGACGACGCTTGAAGGCTTCGTCGAAATGCAGATCCAGCTCCACCTCCTGCAGCGCCATGCCCCGCCCCGGGGATTTGGCCATCAGTGACAGGCTGATGCTCTCATCCGGCTGCAACCGGATCACCAGGCGGTTGCCCTGCGGCGTCTGCCCCGGGAACAGCCGGTGCGGCACCAACTTGAACTGCACCACAATCTCCGACTTGCGCTGAGCCAGCGACTTGCCGGTGCGCAGATAGAAGGGCACCCCGGCCCAGCGCCAGTTATCGATCTCGGCGCGCAGCGCCACATAGGTCTCGGTGTTGCTGTCGTGATCGACGCTCTTCTCGAAGTAGTAGGCGGGCAGGCGTTCCCCGGCGCGCTTGCCCTCGGAGTACTGGCCGCGCACGGTCTGATCCTGCACATCCATCCCGGTGATCGGCCGCAGCGCTTCGAGTATCTTGAGTTTCTCGTTGCGCACCGCCTCCGGCTCGAAATGCACCGGCGCCTCCATGGCTACCAGACACAGCAACTGCAGCAGGTGGTTCTGCAGCATGTCGCGCATGGCCCCGGCACGGTCGTAGTAGGCTCCGCGATTTTCCACACCGACGGTTTCCAGCACACTGATCTGCACATGATCGATATGTCCGTTGCGCCACAGGGGCTCGAACAGGGCATTACCGAAGCGCAAAGCCAGCAGATTCTGCACCGCCTCCTTGCCGAGGAAGTGGTCGATGCGGAACACCCGGGACTCGTCGAACACGCTGCCGATCTGATCATTGATCCGGCTGGCGGTGGGCAGGCTTTCGCCCAGCGGTTTTTCCAGCACGATGCGCGCCTCGCTGTTGACCAGACCGGCGGAATGCAGATGCAGGGCGGTGGAGGCAAACAGCTCCGGCAGGGTCGCCAGATAGAATACCCGTACCCGCGTCGGATCATC
This sequence comes from Gammaproteobacteria bacterium, assembly GCA_012735335.1. Classification (GTDB taxonomy): domain Bacteria; phylum Pseudomonadota; class Gammaproteobacteria; order Pseudomonadales; family Pseudomonadaceae; genus Halopseudomonas. The sequence goes on along the minus strand of JAAYHO010000501.1, from coordinate 2,835 downwards.
CCCCAGACGTCTGGCCAATCGGGCGAATTCCAGCCGCTGGCTGACATTCAGCTCCATGTAGTCCAGCCGCTCGGCAAAGCTGGCCCAGCAGGCCTCATCGAAATCGGCACTGGCCACGTACTGACTGACATGACGCCGCACCAGTTTGCGGTAGTCCTCGGGCTCATGCCGGGCCCGGGCCAGCGCCAGAATACGGGTCTGCGGATGCAGGTGTCGGTCACGGTGCAGATAGTACAGAGCAGGCAGCAGTTTGCGTTTGGCCAGGTCACCCGTGCCACCAAACACCACGATATCGCAGGCATTACCGTAACGCGCAGACACTCGAATTCCTCCTCGACAAGGCGGGTGGAGCGTTTTTGTAGTATAACTACAAGGAATCAACAGCCCCGATTCGCAGACTAACATGAAGCCGCCGTGAACTTGCTCCAGCATATCGCAGGCAACCGCCACTCTTTACGCAAGTCAGAGTTGAAGGTCGCCGACTACGTCCTCGCCAACGCCGCCCAGGTGATGCATTCATCCATGGCCGATCTGGCGCGGGAGGTGGGTGTCAGTGAACCCACCATAGTGCGCTTCTGCCGAGCCATCGGCTGCAGCGGCTTCCAGGACCTCAAGCTCAAACTGGCCCAGAGTCTGGCCGCCGGTGCCAGTTTCGGACAGTTCTCCATCAGCGAAGACGACAGCATCGCCGATCTGTCGCAGAAGATCTTCGACACCACCCTGGCCACCCTGGTGGATGTACGCGAGCGGCTGGATGCCGACGCCATGGAGCAGGCGATCCTGGCCATGGCCGAAGCCCGGCGGGTGGAATTCTACGGCTTCGGCGCCTCCGGCGCAGTGGCCAGTGATGCCCAGCACAAGTTCTTCCGTCTGCAGGTCTCCACCGCCGCCTACTCCGACCCGCACATGCAGGCCATGTCCGCCGTTACCCTGGGACCCTATGACGTGGCAGTGGCCATTTCCCAGACCGGGCGCACCAAGGATCTGCTGCATACCGCCGCGCTGGTGGTGGAAACCGGTGCCACCCTGATCAGTCTGTGCCCGAGCCATACCCCGCTGGCCGAGCTGGGCCAGATCCATATCCCCATCGATGTCACCGAAGACACCGACATCTACACCCCGCTGTCCTCACGCATCGCCCATCTGGTGGTGATCGACGTGCTGGCCATGGGCATGGCCATGCGCCGCGGCCCGGAACTGGTACACCACCTGAAGAACGTCAAGCGCAGCTTGCGCGGGTTACGTTTATCCAACAAGGCTGCCCAACGCAATATCGACAACACTGAATAGGGAGCAGCTATCCATGCCCATCGCCATGGCCCGCCACATTCTGGTCAAAACCGAAGCCGAAGCGGCCGCGCTGAAAAAGCGCATTGCCGCCGGAGAAGCCTTCGACGTACTGGCGCGCAGGCATTCCACCTGCCCGTCAAAGAAGCGCGGCGGCGATCTCGGTGAAGTGCGCCCCGGGCAGATGGTGCGCGCCATCGATCAGATCATCTTCCGCAAACCCTTGAAGGTCGTGCACGGCCCGGTCAAGAGCCAGTTCGGCTGGCATCTGGTACAGGTGTTCTACCGCGACTGATCCTGCCCCGCTACGCCCGCTGCAGTGCAAAGTACACAATTAATGACTATCCTCTGCTGACTAACGATAACAAGTACCGCCTTCAATTTACCAAGGAGTACGGTATGCAATTGAAAGACCTGTACAAACCCGTGCGTATCCTGAGCTTCGTGGTTCTGGCTCTGATGTTGGTTGCCGCCCTCTATGCATTCACCATGACCGGCCTGCACTGGACCGGCATCAGCGTCTGACGGGGTCATTACCATGAACAATCGGCAAGCCAGAATCTTCGCCTGGGGTTCAACCATCGCTGCGGCGGCGTTGTTCCTCGGGCTGACCCTCGACAGTCACCGCCAGTTTCCCGAACTGACCAACGCGGCGAACATCACCCCCGAAGTGACCCACGGCAAGGATGTATGGCACAAATACAACTGCATCAACTGCCATACCCTGTTCGGCGAGGGCGCCTATTACGCACCTGACCTGACCAAGATCACCCAGCACCGTGGTGAAGCCTATCTGCAGGCCTACATGCGCGAGCCCGGCGCCTTCTATGACGAGCAGCGCCACCGCCGGTTGATGCCGCAGCAGGACCTGAGCGATGAGGAAATCACCAGCCTGATTGCCTTCCTCGACTGGGTCGCCAATGTGGATAACCAGGGCTGGCCGCCGCGGCCGATTCTGGTCACCGGCGGCTTTACCGCCGTGGCCGGTGGCAGCGGTGCAGGCACCCCGGTACAGAGCGGCTCGACCTCGGTCGGCGTGCGCCCGGTGGACCCGGACGACGATATCCGCGCCCTCGGTGAAAACGTGTTCCGTACCGCCATCCCCGGCTGCACCACCTGCCACTCGCTGGCCCCCGGCGCCGATGGCGCAGGTCCCAGTCTGGCTGGCGTGGCGACCCGCGCCGAGCTGCTGGTCGGCGCGGCGGATTACACCGGCCAGGCCAGCGATGTGGAGGGCTATCTGCGTGAGGCCATCACCGAGCCCAGTGCCCACCTGAATACCGGCGGCATGTACTCGGCCAATGGCATGTCGTTCATGCCCAACACCTACGGTGACAGCCTGAGTGACGAGGAAATAGAGCAACTGGTCGCCTTCCTGGCCACGCTCAAATGATGATTGACGGAGAATAACAATGCGCTATAAGTCACAGTCAGTCGCCTACTGGTACTTTGCCGTCGCCATGGTGCTGTTCGGCCTGCAACTGGTGTTCGGTCTGCTGTCGGCCACCAAGTACATCGGCCCCGACCCCCTGCTGTATATCCTGCCCT
>JAAYHO010000500.1 GCA_012735335.1 Gammaproteobacteria bacterium | reverse complement strand
TTGCCTTCTATACCGCCACCGCGGCGGTGGTGCTGGGCACCATGGCCGCCTTCGCGATGACCCGGATCAAGCAGTTCCGCGGACGCACCCTGTTCTCCGGCATGGTCACCGCCCCGCTGGTGATGCCTGAGGTGATTACCGGTCTGTCGCTGCTGCTGCTGTTCGTGGCCCTGGCACAGGTGCTGGAGGCGCTGCTGGGGGTGGTCTTCGACCGCGGCATGCTGACCATCTGGATCGCGCATACCACCTTCTCGGTGGCCTATGTGGCGATCGTCGTCAGCAGTCGCCTGGGCGAACTGGACCAGTCCATCGAGGAAGCCGCGCTGGATCTGGGCGCGCCGCCATGGAAGACCTTTCTGCTGATCACCGTGCCGATGATCGCGCCGTCGATCATCGCCGGCTGGCTGCTGTCCTTTACCCTGTCGCTGGATGATCTGGTACTGGCCAGCTTCGTCTCCGGCCCCGGTTCGACCACCCTGCCGATGGAGATCTTCTCTGCGGTGCGCCTCGGTGTGAAACCGGAGATCAACGCCATTGCCAGCGTGATCCTGCTGGCGGTGTCGCTGTTTACCCTGCTGGTCTGGTTCATCTTCCGCCGCGCCGACAAGCGCAGCCGCATGCTGCCCCCCGACGAACAGCGGGCCGGCCCCCACCCCAACTGATCCAGCGCCCGGCACCACAGCAGCGGTCGCCGGGCTCTTTGCCTGATAAGGAGCACGCCTGTGTCCAGCCTGGTACCCACCATAGACCCTGACGGTCTGTTCGAATACTCCGTGGTCTTTACCGACCGTTCGCTCAACCACATGTCCGCTGATTTCCAGCAGGTCATGCGTGATATCTCCGCCACCCTGAGACAGGTGTACAACGCCGATGGCGTGGCACTGGTGCCCGGTGGCGGCACCTATGGCATGGAAGCCGTGGCCCGTCAGTTTGCCCGCGATCAGCGCTGCATGGTGCTGCGCAACGGCTGGTTCAGCTACCGCTGGACGCAGATCTTCGAAGCCACCGAATTGCCCGCCGAGGAGAGGGTGCTCAAGGCCCGTCCAGTTGCTGCAGGACCGCAGGCGGCCTTCGCCCCGGCCCCGATTGACGAAGTGGTGACAGCCATTCAGACGCAGAAACCCGCCCTGGTATTCGCTCCCCATGTGGAAACCGCCTCCGGCATCCTGCTGCCGGACGATTATCTGCGGGCTGTCAGTGATGCGGTGCACAGCGTCGGCGGGCTGTTCGTACTGGACTGCGTCGCCTCCGGCACCCTGTGGGTGGACATGCAGACCTCCGGCGTGGACGTGCTGATCAGTGCCCCGCAGAAAGGCTGGAGCGCCTCACCCTCCTGCGCCCTGGTGATGTTCAGCCAGCGCGCGCTGGAACAGGTCGAGCAGACCAGCAGCAACAGCTTTGCCTGCGACCTGAAGAAGTGGCTGCAGATCATGCGCGCCTACGAGAACGGCGGCCATGCCTACCACGCCACCCTGCCCACCGATGCCCTCAGACAACTGCGCGACACCATGCTGGAACTCCAGCAGTACGGCTTTGATCGACTATCTCAGCAGCAGTGGCAGCTGGGCACCGCCGTACGGGAACTACTCGAAGCTCGGGGCATCACCAGTGTCGCCGCTCCCGGCTTCCAGGCTCCCGGCGTGGTCGTCAGCTATACCGGGGATGATGCCGTTCACAGTGGCCGGGCCTTTGCTGCCCAGGGCCTGCAGACCGCCAGCGGCGTCCCGCTGATGTGCGATGAATCGGCCGACTTCAAGACCTTCCGTATCGGCCTGTTCGGCCTGGACAAGCTGCAGGATGTGGACGGCGCCGTGGCCCGGCTGCGCCGGGCACTGGATGCTATCGGCAGCTGAGGGCGCGTTACTTCGGCTGCACCGCCGCTATCTCTTCGATCTTCAGCCCGGTGAGACCATGGATGGTTCGCCACAGGTAGAACAGGATGGCCATCATCATGATCATCGACGGAATGGCAATCATCGGATAGCTGACCAGGGTCATGCGCCCCAGCTCGGCATTGAAGGCCTCGGTACCCGCCGGGCTGACCACTATCCACTTGGCCACCACATAGTTCATGACCGATGAAAAGAAGAAGGTGCCCGCCAGAAAGTAGGTCGCCTTGAGCAGGCGCTGTTCGAACACCTCGCGCAAGCCGCGCTCGGCCAGCCGCTCATCGATGCGCTTCACGTTGAGCACCTTCTCGTTGTACAGCAGGGTGCGGATCAGCGGATAACGGGTGCGGGTGGAATACAGCACCGCCAGACCTATCACCCCGGGCACCGCCGCCTCCTTGATCGCCAGCCACTGGGGATCAAGTTCCAGCAGGCCGATGCCGCCGGTAAGAAACACACTGACCACCCCCAGCAGCGCAATGAAGTTGTACTTGCGGTAGCGCAGCAGCTCGAACAGCCCCCAGCCCAACGGGAAGGCCAGCGCCAGAATCAATGCCTTGTGCGGTCCGAAATGCGCCTCGCCGCTGAACTTCATCAGGATCACCGAGGGGATCACGATGCTGACCAGCAGATCGACAAAGGGGCGTGGTTTGTGGTGCGGGGTATCAGATAAAGCGTCGTTCATGGGTACCGGCTGTCTCTCGGGTGGTGATGGCTGATGCGCAGTAGTCGCCAGGTGGCACAGTATGGGTTAAAGTTTTTTGGGCTACCAGTCGATAACCATGCTATTCCCATAAAAACATCCCCCTCCGTTGCTGGCTGACCAGCGGCGGACTGTCTCATTTCCTTTTCTATATCACGGAACAACTATGCGCTTCATGTCATCACTACGAATGCAGAGCCTGACCCTGCTGATCGGCAGTCTGTTGCTGATGTTGGTGATCTCCATCGCCAGCGTACTGCTGCTGGCGGCCGAATTACGCAACTACCGCCAGCTCATGGAAGGACCGGAGGCCGCCGCCGGCCTGATCGCCGAGGCCAACCTGAGTTTCAAGGAACAGGTTCAGGAGTGGAAGAACGTCCTGCTGCGCGGCGCCGACCAGGCCAGCCTGGACCGCTACTGGGGCCAGTTCCAGCAGAGCGAGGCGCAGGTGCAGAGCCTGCTCGAACAGGTCGCCCGGCTGGACATCGACCAGAACATCCAGCAACAGGCCAGAACCCTGCACGATCAGCACCGACAACTGGCCGGCCAGTACCGCAGCGGTCTGGAACGCTTCATTGCCAGCGATCGCGATCCGGTTGCCGGTGATGCCATGCTGCGCGGCATCGACCGCGATGCCGCCGAGCAGATGAGCCGCCTGACCGAGGAGCTGAACAGCTACGCCGCCAGTGAGGTACAGCGCATCCGTGAGGCTACCCTGCGCACCGTGATTCTCGGCGTCATCATCCTGCTGGGCAGCGCCCTGTGCATCTCGGTGATCGCCAGCCTGCTGCTCACCCGCCGTCTGGTCAACCCCATCAGCGAGCTGGTAGCCCATATGGAACAACTGGCCCTGGGCCGTTTCGACCAGCCGATCAACAGCGACCGGGTCGACGAACTGGGCATTCTGGCCCGCTCGGCGGATCAGTTGCGCGGTTTCCTGCAGGGCACGGCGGCCGGGCTGCGCCACAGCACCAGTGAGCTGGACCAGGCCAGCGGCGGCCTGAACAGTATCGCCACACGCATGGCCCACGGCAGTCGCGAGCAGTTCTCTCGTACTGATCAGGTGGCTACCGCCATGCAGGAGATGTCCGCTACCGCCGCTGAAGTGGCCCGCTATGCAGCGGAAGCCGCCGGTGCCGCCGATGCTGCCGATGAAAACGGCCGCTCCGGACGCCAGACCATGAGTCAGGCCATCGCCTCCATGCAGCAGCTGCTGCAGGAAGTGCAGCACACCAGCGACGTCATCCTCCAGCTGGAGGGCGACAGTCATCGCATCGGCAAGGTGCTGGAAGTGATCCAGAGCGTCGCCGAGCAGACCAACCTGCTGGCCCTGAACGCGGCCATCGAGGCGGCCCGGGCGGGCGAGGCAGGGCGCGGCTTTGCCGTGGTGGCCGACGAGGTACGCACCCTGGCCCGGCGCACCAGCGAATCAACCACGGAAATCCAGACCATCATCAGCAGTGTGCAGCAAGGCGCGCAGGACGCGGTCAAGGCCATCGAGGCCGGACGCTCGATCAGTGACAGCAGCATGCAGCAGGTCAATCTGGCCGGTGACAGCCTGCAGCAGATCGCCGTGGCGGTGGAGTCGATCCGCGACATGAACCGTCAGATCGCCACCGCCGCCGAGGAGCAGACCAGCGTGGCCGAGGATATCTCACGCAACATTACCGAGATCACCGATATCGCCCGCACCAACCAGCAGCAGGTGGAGCACACCTCGCAGGCCAGCGAGGCCCTGCAGGAGCTGTCCGCCGAACTCAATACTCTGGCGGCACAGCTGCAAGCCTAGGACGGAGGCTCAGGCGCTGGCTGCCTGAGCCCGTGCCCGTTCCTCGTCCACCAGTTCCTTCTTCGACAATTTGCCCACCGGCGTGCGTGGCAATGCCGCGCGGATTTCCATGCCCGCCAGCCGCTCGTGCTTGCCCAGCCGCGTGGCCAGAAAGCCCTGCAGCTCCTCGAACTCCAGCTGGGGTGCGCCCGCCCTGAGCTTGATGAAGGCCTTGGGGGCCTGACCACGGTAGGGGTCGTCGACGCCGATCACTGACACCTCTTCCACCGACGGGTGCTCGTAGATCGCCTCTTCAATCAGCCTGGGGTACACGTTGTAACCGCTGCACAGGATCATGTCCTTGGTGCGGTCGACGATGTAGA
>JAAYHO010000499.1 GCA_012735335.1 Gammaproteobacteria bacterium | reverse complement strand
TCTACATCGTCGACCGCACCAAGGACATGATCCTGTGCAGCGGTTACAACGTGTACCCCAGGCTGATTGAAGAGGCGATCTACGAGCACCCGTCGGTGGAAGAGGTGTCAGTGATCGGCGTCGACGATCCTTACCGGGGGCAGGCGCCCAAGGCCTTCATCAAGCTCAAGGCCGGGGCGCCTGTGCTGACCTTCACCGAACTCCAGGCGTTTCTCGCCTCCCGTCTGGGCAAGCACGAGCGGCTGGTGGCGATGGAGCTGCGTGAGGCCCTGCCACGTACACCGGTGGGCAAACTGTCCAAGAAAGAACTGGTTGACGAAGAGCGTGCCCGTGCCCAGGCGTGTTAGCCCGTTGGTCCTGAGGGGGGTGTGATCAGCACCGGCTGCGGTATGATGTCGCATTCATGACCAGCTGGTCCCCCGGATCACCGTATCCGGGACAGACACATCTTCAGGAGGGTGTCCATGCCCGCTCAGCAACCAATACAACGACTGCCCTTTGCACCGGGCGCCCTGCTTGCCTCGCAGAGCTTTGAAGAGGCTGCGGCGACTCTCAACGGTAACTTCAGCGAATCGCGTACCGTGCGACCGCAGAAGCGTGGCGCTCGTGCGGATATCCAGTTCACCCTGCGGGAGATGCCGCAGATAAAACTGTTCGGTGCCTACTGGGGTGACAGTGCTGTGGCGGTCACTTCCACACCTCTGGCGTCCTGGCACGGCATCCTGCCGCTGGAAGGGGGCATCCGCGACCTGCGCAGTGGCCAGCAGGTCGCGGCCGGAGAGATGATCCTGTTTACCCCAGAGCATGAAATCGACATTGTCTGGCAGGGCGGAACCCGGGCCATTGTCGCTTCACTGGACGGCGGGTTGTTGCGCGAACATATAGAGGCAGCGTACGATTGGCCGACCCCCTTATTGACCGAGCGGGTGGTGTGTATCGAGCAGCAGCACCCGGCGCTGGTCAGCATGGCCAACCTGCTGCGTCTGGCCGATGCCGAGTTTCGTCAGGGGGGAGGAGTGTTCGGCTCGCCGATTGCTCTGCAACATCTTCAGTCGCTGTTCTGCGAGAACCTTCTGCAACTGCTTCCTGCACAATCCCGGGTCACCGAGCGGTGCATCATGCCTGGCGCGCTCAAGCGGGCGGTGGATTACATTCATGCAAATATCGACCAGCCTTGGTCGATCGAGGCGCTGGTGCGGATCAGTGGCGTCAGTCGCCGCAGTCTGGAGCAAGCGTTCCGGGACAATCTGCAGACCAGTCCGCTGCGCTACCTGCAGCAATGTCGTCTGAACCTGGCCAGGGAGTGCCTGCGCAAGGCGCGGCCGGGTGACGTGCAATTGGCAGAGCTGGCCCATCGTCTGGGTTTTGCCCAGCCCAGTCATTTCACCGCTGCGTACAGGCAGGTGTTCGGCGAACTGCCGTCCGAGACACTGGCGCGTTTCTGAGTTTCAGGGGCCGTAAGAGAGGCTGCCCTGGAAGCAGGCAGCCTCTGAGGATGCTTATTTGAAGCAGCGCTCGTACAGGCAGGTGTCGAAGCCGTAGCGCAGGTCGAACTCACCGGTGAGGACATTATTGCGGGCCACGTAGGCGTCCCAATCCTTCAGCAGCTCGGCGAGCTTCGCCGGCTGGCTGGCAGCCAGGTTCCTGCTTTCAGCCGGATCATCGGCCAGGTTATACAGCTGCCACTCGGCGGTGCCGTAGGGCGGGTTCATGTTGGTGATCTTCCATTCACCCTTGCGCAGCGCCTTGCGACCGAACAGTTCCCAGCCGATGGCACGCTCTGGCATGGGCTTGTTCTGCAGGATCGGCAGCATGGAAATGCCCTCGATCGGCGCTACGTTGCGGCCGTTGAAGGTGCCTTCCGGCTGTTTGATACCGGCCATTTCAAGGAAGGTCGGCATCACGTCCATGACATGTGACAGCTCATTGTTGATGCTGCCCGGTTTGCTGACATCGGGGTGACGGATGATTGCCGGTACCTGAATCCCGCCCTGGCTGGTCAGTCCCTTGAACAGCGGAAATGGCGTCGTGCTTACCTGGGCCCATTGGGGGCCGTAGGCGATGAAGGAGCCCCGTCGGCCCATGTTAGCCAGGCTGTTGTCGAACTCCTTCATCCATACGTCGTTGCCCGGCAGGTCCTCGGGGTTGTTGCCGTCCGCACCGTTGTCGGAGAAGAACAGGATGACGGTGTTGTCGTATTCGCCGGTTTGCTTCAGGTAGTCGATAACCCGGCCGATGTGGTGATCCATGTTGTCGACCATGGAGGCGTAGATCTCCATGCTGCGCGCTTCAGTCTTCTTCTGTTCCTCGGTCAGCTGGTCCCAGCTCGGCAGGGCGCCTTCCATCGGCAGGTTGGCTTCCACATGCGCCGGCAGCAACCCCATTTTCTTCATGCGCGCCAGACGCTCCTGACGGATGGTTTCGTAGCCTTGCGAATAGCGCCCTTCGTACTTGTCCAGCCAGTCATCAGGCACATGCAGCGGCCAGTGTGGCGAGGTGTAGGAGAGCAGGGCGAAGAACGGCTTGCCGTTCTTGCGACCGGTATCGATGTAATCAAGCATGGTGTCGGTGTAGAACTCCGTTGAGTAGAAACCCTCCGGCGCGCTCACCTGCTTGCCATCTTCACGGTAGATGGCCTTGGGATCGTTGCTGATGATTGCGAACTGGTCATCGAAGTGGCTGGCACCGCCCTGTACCAGGATATAGGAGCGATCGAAGCCACGGGCAGCGGGGCTGGTCTCCTCGGTGCGACCCAGATGCCACTTGCCCACGGTATAGGTGTTGTAGCCGCCCTCGCCGAGTACTTCCGCGATGCTGACCACGCGGTCATTGAGATAACCTTCGTAGCCCGGCTGATCCCGTTGGAATGGTTGAATCAGCTCGCCCATGTTGCCCAGTCCGGCCATGTGACTGTCGGTGCCGGACATCAGCATGGAGCGAGCGGGGGAGCAGGTGGGTGCCGCATGAAAGTTGGTCAGCCGTACACCCTCATTGGCCAGGGCGTCGATATGCGGGGTGGCAATCTCGCCACCGAAGCTGCTGATGTCGCTATAACCCAGATCATCCGCCAGGATGATCAGGAAGTTGGGCTGCTTCTCCTCTGCTTGCGCTGAAACGGTGAACAGTGCCGACAGGCACAGGGCCCAGCCGAGTCTTCTGATGCTCATGGTTGTTTCCTCTATTGCTGTATTGAGTCGGCGGTGCATGGTCGCCGGGTTCCTGTTGTTTTCAGAAGCGCACTGCGGTGCGCAGTACGACGGTATTGTTGTCGTGACCACCGGCCCGGGTGATGGCCTTGCCCGCGGCCAGATGCATGGCATGCAGGTCGATATTGATATTCGGAGTTGGTTGCCAGCGGCCAGAAAACTGGTAGGTGGTGCCGATCTCGCGCTCATCGTTGTTCAGCGTGGCGCCCAGTGGCCGTACGCCCGGCAGATAGACATAGTCATCCGATGAGTGGCGCCAGGTCTGCATGATCGACGAGATCACCTCAAGGGTGCGGGCCGGATGGAAGTTCAGCGACGGACCGACGAGAATCAGGTTGGACATGGTTATCATGTTGGCCTCGCCGTATGTCCCATTCCGCGGGTAGAGCGCATCGAAGGTCCGGCTGGTCGAGGTGGACAGCGGGTTGCCGCCGCTGGCCACATCCAGATGCATGCCGACGCGCACCCGGCTGGGTGTGTCGAAAGTGTAGCCGTTATCGCTGCGCAAGCCCCAGGCGCGGATATCCCGGCTTGCATGCTCGCCGCCCTGCCACATCAGGTCCCAGTTCCAGTCCAGTTGCTGGTGCCTGCCGAACAGGCGGGAGCCGAGTGTGTGACGTTCTTCCTTGCCATTGAAACCCTGGAACAGCCGTTCGTCCATATCCCGGGTGATGCCGTAGAAATCGACGCCACGCTGCGGTGTCAATGCCAGGCTGGCATAGACACCGAGTAGCAGGGTGTTGTCGTCGCTGCGGTCATCAAAGTTGTCGGTGTCATAACTGATGGGGCGCAGTGCCAGCAGATCCAGCTGGTGGTTGCCCAGCGTCCTGAACTTGAGTATGGCCCCATCAAAGGCCTGGCGCACGTTGGGTTGTTCGCCGATGTTGAGCAGCGCGCCCTGGCCGTACTGGACCTCCTGCCGCCCCACGCGAGCGGTGCTCTGCAGCGGTCCCAGGGTGAAGTGGGCGTCAATGAACGCCTGGGCGATGTCGTTGCGGCTTTCGTCCCGGGGGAGGGGCGAGTGCTGGTTCCAGCTGCGGGTATTCTGCAGCTGCACGAAGGTGCGTATCCGGTTGTCCCACAGGTGCAGGCTGGCGTGGGCCTGGGCCCGCTGCTGGATATAATTGTCATCGCCCTGTCCAGCCATGTCATAGGCGACATTGTCGGCGTAGGTGAAGGCATAACGCAGTTCGCCGCCCAATTGCAGCCAGGCCGAGTCACCCAGGCGGTGGTAGCGCAGGTTGTCGAAGGGATCGGTACGCTTGCCCGCTTCTTCCAGAAAACGGTAGTTCTCCAGCTGCCGGGACGCGCCGGCCTGGAACGGACGGCTGTGCTCCATCGGGTTGGCGGATGGAGTCCGGGCTTGGGCATGGCTGGCCGGGCTCATGCTGGCGCACAGTAGCAGGACGGGAATGGGCAAGGCAGTGATCAGGACGCGCATGGGTAAATGACCTGGTTGTTGTTATTGGCCAGGTGAGTATCTCCAGATGGCAGGGGATCGGGTATCAGCCCTGCGCAAGGGCTTGTCTGACAGCGCAGTTATTTCCGGATGACCTGCACCTGCGGCCGGTCAGCGCTGGCGCTGGGCTGGTCCCCGGTGCACTATTGGCGCAGTTCAGAGATGATTGGATGGCAACATGGCTGTTTCCCCAAATGACGCCCGCAGACGGTGGCGCTGGCTGGCGCTGGCTGGTGCCTTGTTGTTGCTGGCGCTGGCCGGCTATCTTGCCAGCCAGCAGCGTGCCGACCGGCAGGCACCGGTCAGCGTGACGGAGGCTGCCCCGGCAACATCGCCAGGGGCTGCGTCGGCCGCCGCGCAATTCACCGGCAGCGCCAGCTGTGCCGGCTGTCATGACGAACAGCATCAGGCCTGGCGCGACTCACAGCATCATCATGCGATGGCTCATGCCACTGCCGAGACGGTGCTGGCGGACTTCGCAGGTGCCCGCTTCGAATATGCCGGTACGGTCTCCCGGTTCGAACAACGCGAGGGGCGCTTTTTCGTCACCACTGATGGTTCTGACGGCGAGCTGGTCGAGCATGAAGTGCTCTATACCTTCGGGCTCGATCCGCTACAGCAATATGTCGTGGATCTGGGGCAGGGGCGGCTGCAGGCCTTATCCATTGCCTGGGACACGCGCCCGGCTGAGCGGGGCGGCCAGCGCTGGTTTCACCTGTACCCCGAGGAGCAGGTGACGCACACGGATCCGCTGCACTGGACTGGTCCGGCGCAGAACCTGAACTTCATGTGCGCGGATTGCCATGTCACCGACTACCGCAAAGGCTTTGATGCACAGGCGCAGGTCTTTACTCCTGCCTGGTCGGAATTGGGCGTTGGTTGTGAAGCCTGCCACGGACCAGGCAGTCGGCACCTGCACTGGGCTGAAACCGGAGAGCACACCGCCGATCTGGGATTGACCGTCCTGCTGGACGAGCGCCGCGACATGCACTGGCTGCACGAGGTGGAAAGGGTCACCGCACGGCGCAGCGAAGTTCTGGTCACGGACAAGGAGCAGCAGGTCTGCGCCCAGTGTCACTCCCTGCGCAGCGCGGTTGCCGAGGGTTATCACGCCGGCTTACCGCTGCTGGACTTCTATCGCCCCGAGCTGCTCAGTGATCCGCTGTATTTTGCGGACGGCCAGCAGCGCGAAGAGGTCTTCATCAGTGGCAACTTCGCCCAGAGCCGCATGCATGCAGCCGGCGTGACCTGCAGCGACTGCCATGAGCCCCACAGCCAGAAGCTGCGCGCCGAAGGCAATGCGCTGTGCAGCAGCTGCCATCTGCCCAGTGAGTTCGACCGTCCGGCCCATCACCGTCATGCACCGGACTCCAGCGGGGCGCAATGCGTCAGCTGTCACATGCCCGAGCGCACCTACATGGTCATCGATCCCCGCCGGGATCACAGCATAAGCGTGCCCCGTCCGGACCTGGCACAGCAGCTGGGTGCGCCGGACGCCTGCAGCAGCTGCCACACTGAACGGGACGCGCCCTGGGCGGCGCAACAGATTGCCGGCTGGTTCCCCGGGGGGCGCTGGCAAGAGGCGTCCCATGCCACCACCATAGTGGCCGCTGATCTGGGGCAGCCCGCGGCGCAGCAAGGCCTGGTCGAACTGCTTGAGCGTCCACAGCTGCCGCCTATCGTGCGCGGCAGTGCCGCCCTGCGGCTGCGTCCACCCTTTGGCCCGGCGCAACTGCGCGCGCTGGCACAGGGGTTGGGCGACAGTGACCCACTGGTTCGGCTGGGCAGTGTCCGGGCCCTCGAGGAGGCGTCGCCGGAACAACGCCTGCACCTTCTGGCGCCGCTGCTGGATGATCCGCTGCGCAGCCTGCGTTCGCTGGTAGCCAGCCAGTTGGCTGATGTGCCGATGCCAGAAGATCGTCAGGCGGCTTTCCGGCACGCCCTGGCAGAATTCGAAGCAGAGCTGGAATTGCATGCCGACCGCGCCAGCCACCTGGGGCAGCTGGGTTTGTTGCGGCTGCGCCAGGGGCGCACCGGCGAGGCCGAGCAGGCCTGGGACAGTGCGATCAGCGCGGCGCCGCTGGAGGTAGGAAATTATCTGAATCTGGCTGACCTATACCGGATCCAGGGCCGGGAAAAGACCGCGGAACGCCTGCTGCGCGATGCGCTGGAGCGGCTGCCCGAGGAGGGGATGCTGCATTACGCGCTGGGACTGTCGCTGGTGCGCCAGCAGCAGAGGGAGTCAGCGCTGGATCATCTGCGCCGGGCCTGGGAGCTGCAGCCGGAGAATCCCCGTACCGGTTATGTGTTCGCGGTGGCACTGGAGCCCACGGCGCCCGAGGAGGCGCTGCGGATCCTGCGCCAGGCCATGCCCCTGCATCCCCAGGACCGGGAGCTCCTGTGGGCTGGCGCCAGCTTCGCTTACCAGCATGGCCAGCGGGAGCTGGCCGGGGAATTCATTGATGCTCTGTTGCAGCG
>JAAYHO010000498.1 GCA_012735335.1 Gammaproteobacteria bacterium | reverse complement strand
GCAACTGCGCGCCATTGTTGCGCGCCTCATCGAGCACAATGGCCAGATCCTTGCGCATCCAGTCCACCGCAAAACCGAAGTCGAACTCCCCGGCGAGCATGGTCTTGTGGCGGTTTTCCAGCTGCCAGGACTGGGCAGCCCCCTTGCTGATCACCGCCATCGCCGCCTCACCATCCAGCCCGGCACACTGGGCAAAATGCAGCGCCTCGGCCAGCCCCTGCACCAAACCGCCGATACAGATCTGATTGACCATCTTGGTCAGCTGCCCACTGCCCACCGGGCCCATCAGGCTGATCATCCGTGCATAGCTGTGAATCACCGGCCGCGACAGGTCGAATACCGCCTCCTCACCACCAACCATGACGGTCAACTGACCATTTTCGGCACCGGCCTGACCGCCGGATACCGGCGCATCCAGAAAACCCACACCCTGCTCCCGGGCCAATTCAGCCACACGCCGGGCCATATCCGCCGAGGCGGTAGTGTGATCGACAATCACCGAGCCACTGCGGGCACCGGCCAGCACACCCTGCGGGCCGGCAATCACCTCTTCAAGATCCTGGTCATTACCCACGCAGACCATGATGAAGTCCTGCTCCACCGCCGCCTCCGCCGGGGTCGGGCAGGCCCGGCCACCATGCTCGGCAACCCACTTCTGCGCCTTCTCGGCGGTACGGTTGTAGACCGTCACCTCATGCCCCGCCCGGGCCAGATGCCCAGCCATCGGATAACCCATTACCCCCAGTCCGATAAACGCCACACTTGCCATGAGCTGCTCCTGAATCTGTTGCTTGAATGAGAGTGCATGGCAGGAATCATAGCAGGCATCGCAGCGCTGGTCGGCGAAAGCCGCTGCAGGCATAATTGGCGGCGCTTTTCCTCACCATCACCCGTTACGGAGTCCCGATATGTTCAAGGTCAACCAGTACTTTGACGGCAAAGTCGCTTCCATCGCCTTCAACCAACCCGAAGGCACAGCCACCGTCGGCGTCATGGCTCCGGGGGAATACGAATTCGGCACCAGCCAGCTGGAAATCATGCATGTGATCAGCGGCAAACTGACGGTGAAACTGCCGGGCAGTGAGTTCTGGGAAGAGTTTGCCGCAGGCAGCCAGTTTACCGTGCCCGGCGACAGCCGCTTTCAATTGAAGGTCGAGCAGGATACTGCTTATCTGTGTGAGTACCGCTGATACTCACCACTCCCGCCCCAGCGCGAACGACACACCGTCATTGCGAGCCGCAGGCGCGGCAATCCAGTGCGTGACACGGCTGCAAGGCCCATGGATTGCCACGTCGCTACGCTCCTCGCAATGACGGGATAGAGCCGCAGCCCCATTCCCTACCGTACACACCCCCGCCGTCATTGCGAGCGCAGCGCGGCAATCCAGTGCGTGACGTGGCTGCAAGGCCCATGGATTGCCACGTCGCTACGCTCCTCGCAATGACGGAGAAGGCTCCGTGGGAGCGACCTACTGCTCCACTATCGCCCGCCCATACCCCTCAACAAACTCCACCGGCATCCGCCGCGGCCGTCCGCTGCTCAACTCCACACAGGCAAAGGTGGTATAGGCCCGCAGCAGGGTCACCCCATCACTTGGGCGCACCAGCTGAAAGCGCCGGGTCATGCGCAGTTTGGTGTCCCAACTGACAATCCAGGTCGCCATCTGCAGCTCATCACCCTCATAGGCGGCAGCCAGATAATCGATTTCATGGCGCAGCACCACCATCGCACGGTTGAGCTGCTGGTACTCGGGCAATCCCAGCCCCAGTGACTTGGAGTGCTGCCAGGCGCAGCGCTCCAGCCAGCGCACATACACAGCATTATTGGCGTGCCCCAGCTCGTCGATATCCTCCGGCTGTACCTGCACATTCTCGATAAAGGGGGTTTGCAGATCCCAATTCACAGGCTCTCTCCCGGTCAAGGCGACCGCCCAAGGGTTTGAAAGGGGTGCAGCATACCATCGCCAGATGACGAAAATCCCACTGCAATCTACTGTTACCGACTTGTCAGGACCGCTCTGCGGCACGACACTGGCAGCATGAACCCTCATAGGAGCTGGCATGTTCAAGCATCTGCATTTCCCCATTCTGGTGATCAATTCCGACATCGGCCGCAGCAACGTCGCCGGGCAGCAACTGGCCGACCTGTTCAAGGCTCTGGAGCATGAGGGATTCGAGGTGCTGGCGACCAGCTCGCTGGAGGAAGGCAGACTGGTCGCCGAGGCGCACCGCGGGCTGTCGTGCATCCTGTTTACCCCAGATGACGACCCGGAAGAGCTGGGCCCGGTGCGCCGACTGTTTGCTGCCGCGCACTCACGCTCGCCGGAGCTGCCGATCATGGCCCTGAGCACCAGCCAGTCGCTGGACACCCAGCTGCTCAGCCGCCTGCGCGACCTCTACCAACTGCGCGGCGTCATCTACCTGTTCGAAGACACCATGCCCTTTATCGCCGGGCAGATCGCCCGCACCGCCCGGGCCTACCTGTCCCAGCTGCTGCCACCGTTCTTCAAGGCGCTGCTCACCTATACCGGCCGCGCCAGCTACTCCTGGCACTCACCGGGGCACGGCGGCGGTGTGGCCTTTCGCAAAAGCCCGGTGGGGCGCGCCTTTCATGACTTCTTCGGTGAGAACACCCTGCGTTCGGACCTGTCGGTATCGGTACCGGGCCTCGGCTCACTGCTGGACCACAACGGCCCGATTGCCGAAGCCGAAGCCAATACCGCCCGCACCTTCGGCGCTGATCACAGCTTCTATGTGATCAACGGCACCTCGACCTCGAACAAGATCATCTGGCACGCCTTCGTTACCCGGGATGACGTGGTACTGGTC
>JAAYHO010000497.1 GCA_012735335.1 Gammaproteobacteria bacterium | reverse complement strand
GCAGGCACTGGAGCTGCTGGATCACGCTGCTCTGCTCCCGGACAGCCTCTGGCAGCTGTGCTGCTGGACCGCCAGCTACTATCAGCACAGCCTCGGCGACACCCTGAGCAGCGCACTGCCGGTACTGCTGCGCCAGGGCGAGCTGGCCATTGCCCGCCAGGACATGCTCTGGCAACTGCTCCCCGGCGCCTACCCGGAACATCCGGCCATCAGTCGCGCACCCAAACAGAAGCAGGCGGTACAGACCCTGGCGCTACACCCCCACGGCCTGTCCCATGCGCTGCTCGGCCAATGGGGACTGGCCCGGGATGCGCTGGAGGCGCTGGAGCGCAAGGGACTGGTGCAACGCATTACCCAGTCACAACACCACGTGCATGAGCCGCTTCCCTTATTAAGGGAGCCGAAGCTACAGCCCAACCCGGAACAGCAGGCCGCGCTGGATCGTCTGCTGGCCGCCGAGGGCTTCCACAGCTGGCTGCTGGAAGGGGTGACCGGCAGCGGCAAGACCGAAATCTACCTGCAGGCCATCGAGCATTGCCTGCAGCGCCAGCGTCAGGCACTGGTACTGATTCCCGAGATCGGCCTGACGCCGCAGACCATGGAGCGCTTTCGCCGCCGCTTCAACGTACCGGTGGTGATCCTGCATTCGGGACTGAACGACCGGGAGCGACTGGACGCCTGGATCGCCGCCCGGGACGGCGAGGCCGGGATAGTGATCGGCACTCGCTCGGCAATCTTCACTCCACTGGCCCGCCCGGGCCTGATCATTATCGATGAAGAGCACGACCTGTCCTATAAACAGCAGGACGGCCTGCGCTATAACGCCCGGGATCTGGCGGTGTACCGGGCACATCTGGAGCAGGTGAGCATCATCCTCGGCTCGGCGACCCCTTCCTTTGAAAGCATCCACAACGTGCAGCGCGGGCGCTACCAGCACCTGCGCCTGACCCAGCGGGCGGGCAATGCTCAGCCGCCGACCTTCCAGTGCCTGGACATCCGCAGTCGTCCACTGGAAGGCGGCATGTCCCGGCCGCTGATTGCACTGATCGGCGAACACCTGCAGCGTGGTAACCAGGTACTGGTCTTCATCAACCGCCGGGGTTTTGCACCGACCCTGATGTGCCATGACTGCGGCTGGATGGCCGAATGTTCGCGCTGCGACGCCCGCATGACCCTGCACCAGTCACCGCCGCAACTGAATTGTCACCACTGCGGCAGCCAGCGACCGGTGCCACGCAGCTGCCCCTCCTGCCAGGGCGAGCAACTGCGCCCGATAGGTGCCGGTACCGAACGCACCGAGGAGCACCTGCTGGCCTGCTTCCCGGATTACCCGGTACTGCGTATCGACCGGGACACCATGGCGCGCAAGCAGGCAATGAAACAGATGCTGGAACGCATCCACAGCGGCGAACCCTGCCTGCTGGTGGGCACCCAGATGCTCGCCAAGGGGCATCACTTCCCGGATGTGACCCTGGTCGCCATTCTCGACGCAGACGGCGGGTTGTTCTCCGCCGACTTCCGCGGTCCGGAGCGCATGGCTCAGCAGGCCATTCAGGTGGCCGGACGCGCGGGCCGGGCGGACAAGCCCGGGCAGGTGATCATCCAGACGCATATGGCCGAACACCCGCTGATGCAGGATCTGATCGATCAGGACTACGCGCGGTTTGCCGCCCGGGAACTGGCCGCCCGTCAGTCCGCCGGACTGCCGCCGTTCAGCTTCAGCGCCCTGCTGCGCGCCGAAGCCAACGCGACGGAGCAGACCAACCTGTTTCTCGACCGGGCGGTGGAGCTGGCCGAACAGCTGCTGGCCAGTCACCCGATCCAGTCCGTGGAGCTGCTCGGCCCGGTACCCTCGCCCATGGAACGTCGGGCCGGTCGCTATCGCGCCCAGTTGTTGCTGCTGGCGGAACAGCGCTCGGCCCTGCATCAATTACTGCATATGTTGCTGCTGGCACTGGAGCAGGAGCCACTGGCACGCCGGGTGCGCTGGTCGATCGATGTCGATCCGATGGACATGTTCTAGCAAGAGATTTGGCAAGTACCGGGTTAAGTCGGATAATGTCTGGTTTTCCACAGCCCGTGCCGGAATCGACTCCACTCATGAAAAACCTCATCAGCCAATTGCTCGCCAGCGCCATCAGCACCCTGCAGTCCGAGGGCGTGCTGCCCGCCGACATCAGCCCGAACATTCAGGTGGAGACCGCCCGCGACAAGAGCCATGGGGACTTCGCCAGCAACCTGGCGATGACGCTGGCCAAGCCCGCCGGTCTGAAGCCGCGCGATCTGGCCGAGAAGATCATCGCCGCCCTGCCGCCCAGCGCAGCGGTGGCCCAGGTGAGCATCGCCGGCCCCGGCTTCATCAACTTCTTCCAGGATCGCGCCTGGCTGGCCGCCCAGCTGCAGAAAGCGCTGGATGATCAGCAGCTCAACGTACCCGCCGCCGACCCGAGCCAGCGGGTAGTGATCGACTACTCCTCGCCCAACCTGGCCAAGGAGATGCACGTCGGCCACCTGCGCTCGACCATCATCGGTGACGCCGTGGCCCGGGTACTGGAGTTTCTCGGCCACGAGGTCATCCGTCAGAACCATGTGGGCGACTGGGGCACCCAGTTCGGCATGCTGCTGGCCTACCTGGAAGAAAACCCGGTGACCGCCGAGGCCGAGCTGAGCGACCTGGAGAATTTCTATCGCCAGGCCAAGCAGCGCTTTGACGAAAGTTCCGAGTTCGCCGACCGCGCCCGGGAGCGGGTGGTCCAGCTGCAGGCCGGGGACGCTGAATGCCTGGCCCTGTGGAATCGTTTCAACAGCATCTCCCTGGGCCACTGCCAGGCGGTCTACGACCGTCTGGGGGTCAGCCTGAGCCCCGCCGACGTCCGCGGCGAGAGCGCCTACAACGACCAGTTGGCCGATGTGGTCGACAGCCTGCAACAGGCCGGCCTGCTCACCGACAGCGAAGGGGCCCGCTGCGTGTTCCTCGACGAATTCAAGAACAGCGAAGGCAACCCACTGCCGGTGATAGTGCAGAAGGCCGGTGGCGGCTATCTGTACGCCACCAGTGACCTGGCCGCCATGCGCTACCGCCAGCAGACATTGAACGCCGACCGGGTACTGTATTTCGTCGACCAGCGCCAGGCCCTGCACTTCCAGCAGGTATTTGCCGTGGCGCGCAAGGCCGGGTTTGTCTCGGCGGACATGCAGCTGGAGCACATGGGCTTCGGCACCATGAACGGTGCCGATGGCAAGCCGTTCAAGACCCGCGACGGCGGTACCGTCAAGCTGATCGACCTGCTGAACGAAGCCGAGCAGCGCGCCTATCAGCTGGTTCAGGAGAAGAACCCGGAACTGGATCAGGCCGAACTGCAGCAGATCGCCCGAGCCGTGGGCATAGGTGCAGTCAAGTATGCGGACCTGTCCAAACACCGCAGCAGCGACTACAACTTCAACTTCGAGCAGATGCTCAGCTTCGAGGGCAACACCGCGCCCTACCTGATGTACGCCTACACCCGGGTCGCCAGCGTATTCCGCCGCATTGACCGGGACATGCAGCAGCTGGACGGGCTGGCCCCACTGGTACTGGAGCAGGAAGCGGAAATCGATCTGGCCGCCCACCTGGCGCAGTTCGGCAGCCTGCTGCAATATGTCGCCCGGGAAGGCACGCCGCACAGCCTGTGTCACTACCTGTACGAGCTGGCCGGGCGCTTTTCCAGTTTCTACGAAAACTGCCCGATCCTCAGCGCCGAGCAGCCCGAGCAGAAGGACAGCCGCCTGCGGCTGGCCGCCCTGACTGGACGCACCCTGCGTCAGGGCCTTAATCTGCTGGGCATCACCACTCTGGAGCGCATGTAACCCGCATGGCCAAAGCACGTAAAGCGCCCCGTCGCGGCGCCAGCCGGGCCCAACCCAAACCCGCTCGCCGCCTGCCGATCTGGCTGATTGCCGCCTGTGTGGCGGTAGTCGGCCTGTTCATCGCCTTTCTGTTCACCCTCGAACCGGGACGCGAGACGGTCAAGCGCGACAGCACCCCGGCGCAACCGGCCCCGGCCGCCAAGCCGGAGCCGCCGAAACGTCAGAGCCCCAGCTACGACTTCTACACCCTGTTGCCGGAGTCCGAGGTTTCGGTGCCCAGCCGTCGCCCCGAACCACCGCCACCGCCAGCGGTGAAGCCGGAACCCAGGCCCGAAACCCGGGACAGCAACCAGGCCAGCACCCAGTACTTCCTGCAGGCCGGCTCGTTCCGCCAGCGCAGCGAGGCCGACCGGGTCCGCGCACAGATCATCCTGATGGGCCTGGATGCCCGGCTGGAGGATGCCAAACTGGCCAATGGCGAGGTCTGGCACCGGGTACAGGTCGGCCCCTTTGCCGATCAGAGCCGCCTGACCCAGGCCGAACAGACTCTCTCCGGCAACGGTTTCACCAACCTGTTACGCCAGCAACGCAGCATCCGCTGATCACTTCCGCGGGTCGGCGGCCCACGGCCCGCCGACCCATCTGTCCCGCCACGCTTGAATTCGCCCCGGCCTGCCCCCAGATAATCCCCCATGACAGCGCGCCCGGCGTGCTGCCCCCTATCTGAACAGCCAACAGGAGCTGCGCGTGACTACAATTGTTTCAGTACGCCGCCACGGCAAGGTGGTTATCGGCGGTGACGGCCAGGTATCACTGGGCAACACCGTGATGAAGGGCAACGCCCGCAAGGTACGCCGCCTGTATCACGACCAGGTGATTGCCGGTTTCGCCGGAGGCACAGCGGATGCCTTTACCCTGTTCGAACACTTCGAGGCCCAGCTGGAGAAGCACCAGGGCCATCTGGTGCGTGCCGCCGTGGAAATGGCCAAGGAATGGCGCACCGACCGCGCCCTGCGCCGCCTCGAAGCCCTGCTGGCGGTGGCCAACAAGGATGCCTCGCTGATCATCACCGGTAACGGCGACGTGCTGGAGCCGGAAGAAGGCCTGATCGCCATCGGCTCCGGCGGCCCCTACGCCCAGTCCGCCGCCCGCGCCCTGCTGCGCCATACCGATCTGTCCGCCCGGGAAATTGTCGAATCCAGCCTGGGCATCGCCGGTGAGATCTGCATCTACACCAACCAGAATCAGACCATTGAGGAGCTGGACGCCAATACCTGAGGCGGCCGGATTGAATTGCATGTCCATGACACCCCGTGAAATCGTCCATGAACTGGACCGCCACATCATCGGCCAG